>CAYGXT010000135.1:0-7502 GCA_964353695.1 uncultured Myxococcaceae bacterium | reverse complement strand
CCGGTGTTTCGGCCTGGCTCGCTGGCCTGCTCGCGAGCCCCGACGCCACGCTCCGACGCGAGGCGGCCTACGCCCTCGGCCATCCCTGGCATGCGGCCCGAGCCCAGGCTCTCGCGGCCACGCTCGAGGATCCCGATCCGACCGTGGCCCGGGCAGCGCTGCGTTCCCTTGGGGCCCTTGAGAGCTCCGATGCCACGGCAGTGCTGCAACGCGTTGCAATCGGACCTGAATGCTTCCTAAAGCACCTGGCACAGGCTGAACTTCGACGCAGTGCATCAATTTCAGACTCCTCGGCTGCTCCTCGAGAATGGATTGACACGCAGAAGCCCCAGCGTCCACTTCCCTGAGCGAGGAGGAAGTACCGCGTGAAATCATCTGTTCGCTGCTCTGGTTCCAAGCGATTCGCTCTGGCGCTCTCCCTGTCGCTCGCTGCCTCTATCTCGGCCTCTACCCCGGCCGCCGCCGTGGAAGTCGGATTCGACGACCTGGCGTCACTCTCCGACGTGGCCGTGGCCACGCTACCCGGCGTCGCCGTCTCGACGGCTCTCGTGCTCTCGGAGGCGGACGTCCAGACCCTCCTCGGATTCCCCGCCGCGGGCAGCTGGGCCACCTCGCCCTCGAACGGCCTGCTCAACACCTTCGCCCCGACGATCCGGTTCACGTTCAGCGTGCCGGTGACGGCGTTCTCGATCGACATCCTCTCGATCGAGAACGACGGCCTCACGCTGCCGATCGCGCTGCGCGGCGCTCCCACGGATCTCGATCAGGCGCCCACCACGGTCGTCTCCGACACCAGCCTCATCGGCAACAGCGGCCTGCATGAGCAGCGCCTCTCGATCGTTGCGCCTCTCGGCAGCTCCTTTTTCGACGTGGAGGTGATGGCTCTCGACCTGTGCATGACGCCAGCGTGCGGCTCCATTGAGACGTCGACCTTCTGGCTCGACAGCGCGAGCTTCACGCCCGTGCCCGAGGCTGGAACCCTGACGCTCCTCGGCGCCGGCCTCGCCGTGCTCGCCGGCGCGCTGCGCGCAAACGGTCGCCGATCATGAAGCAGCAGCATCGGGCTCTCGGCGGTCGCGTGCTCGCGGCCGGCCTCGTGCTCTGCGCCAGCTGGCTCTCCGGCGCGAACTGCTCCACGCCGCCGCGCCTCGCGATTCTCACGCCGGCCGACCTCTCGCAGGCGCAAGCGGACGCCAGCGAAAACGTGCCGATCGAGATCGATCTCGGCGCTGCGCTCGGCGCTGGCGGCAACGTGCACGCGAACCTCGTGCGCGGCATCGACGGCTCGTCGCGGAGCATCCTGCCCGTCGCGCTTGCCGTCTCGGGCGCGATGGCCACGGCCAGCCTGGGCGCTGCGGATCTACTGCCGGGCCGGAGCTCTCTCTTCGTCTCCGTGGACCGCGATGGCGACGGAAGGCCCGATGCCACGGCTTCGGCGACTTTCTCGTGGGAGCCCGAGGTCGACGTCGCGAATGCCGACCGCTGCGACTGGCTCGATCCCGGAAGATGCCTCTTCCCTTTCCCGAACGATCACTTCACGGTGGCCGACCCGGGCACCGACACGGGCAAGCGCTTGAACTTCGCGCTCGCTTCGATGCCGACGAGCTATAGCGGTAAACACGTGGATCCCACCGAGCTCAACCGCAACGACGGTTTCAGCCCCGGCGCGAAGATCATCACGCGCGTCGACGGCATCGACCTGGCGCAGACCGGCGCCGTCCTCATCACGAAGATCGCGCGCTCCCTCGAGCCGGACGCGCCGATCGTGCTGATCGACGCCGCTACCGGCGAGCATCGTCTACTCTGGACCGAGATGGATCCGTTCGCGTCGGGCCTCGTGATCATGCGCGTGGGCAAGAACCTCGAGAACGGCCACCGCTACATCGTGGCGCTGCGGAGGATCAAGAACGCAGCCGGCGACACCCTCCCGGCGCAGCGCGCTTTCCAGCTCTATCGCGATCGCATCCCGACCTTCCTGCCGGCCGTCGAGGCGAGGCGGTCGAAGATGGAGGAGATCTTCTCCGAGCTCGAGCGCGCGGGCGTTGCGCGAAACGACCTCTTCCTCGCCTGGGACTTTACCGTCATCAGCAAGCGCAACATGTCCGAGCGCATGCTCAAGATGCGCGACGAGACCTTCGCTTCGCTCGGCAGCGCGGCTCCAACGTTCACGGTGACGCGAAACGATACCTACACGAGCGACATCAACGGAAACCCCTCGGCCCAGTTCCGTCGCGTCGAGGGCACGTTCCAGGTGCCGCTCTACATGACGGGAGCCGGCGCTCCCGGCTCACGCCTGCGCCAGGGCCCCGACGGCCTGCCGGAGCGCAACCCCAGCCAGGACTACACGGCCACCTACCGTTGCACGATTCCGGCCGCGACCACAGGTGCGCACCCGGCGCGGCTCGTGCTTTACGGCCACGGTCTGCTCGGAGACGAGGGCGAGGTGGGCGCGCGGAACATCCGTGACATCACCACGGCGTACAACTTCGTCTACTGCGCAACCAAGTGGGCCGGCATGAGCGAAGATGACGTTAGCAACGTCTATTCTATCCTCGAAAACCTGTCGCTTTTCCCATCGCTCACCGACCGGCTGCACCAGGGATTCCTGAACTTCCTGGTGCTTGGCCGGGCCATGAAGCATCCGCTGGGCTTCGCGTCGAATGCGGCCTTCCAGGATGCAGAGGGCCATCCGATCATCGACACGAGCGAGCTCTTCTACGACGGCAACAGCCAGGGCGCCATCTCCGGCGGCGGCCTTGCGGCCTACGCGCAGGACTACACACGGGCCGTGCTCGGCGTGACCGGAATGAACTACAGCACGCTGCTGCGGCGCAGCGTCGACTTCGACGTGTTCTTCCTATTCCTGTCCGCCACGTATCCGGACGCGTACGAGACGGGGCTCAACATGGCCCTGCTCCAGATGCTCTGGGACCGCGTCGAGGCGAACGGCAACGCGACGCACATCACGGCCGACACCTATCCGAACACGCCGCCCAAGAAGATCCTGCTCCACGTGGCCTTCGGCGATCATCAGGTGGCGAACGTCTCTGCCGAGGTCGAGGCCCGCTCGATGGGCGCGCGTATCCACCAACCGGCGCTGGCGCCGGGTCGCCACTTCGACGAGCTGCTCCCGGACGATCCGACCAACAAGGCCTACTTCGGGATCGACCCGCTGCCGGCCGGTCCCTACGACGGCTCGGCCATCGTCGTGTTCGACAGCGGCACGCCGACGCCGCCCACGGCCATCATCCCGCCGCGCGGGCCGACGGACTCGCCGCCCGGCCCCTATGGCGAGGACCCCCATGAGACGCCGCGGCGCGACCCCAACGCGCAGCTCCAGAAGTCGGAGTTCATGAAGACGGGTGGTACGGTCATCGACACCTGCGGCGGCGCACCCTGCACGGCAATCGATCCTCCGTGATGCTTTGATGGGGGTATAGTCCTCCCCGAGCGCCAGGCATGGCGCCGGGGGGATGCATGGCCGTTCGAAGGATCCAGCAGTCCGGCCGGGCGCGCCGTCTCGCCACCGATTGCATACCGGTGGAGTACGACCTCCACATCGAGGTCGACCCGCAGGCGGAAGACACTTACCGGGGCGAGGTGGCGATCCAGCTCCGCCTGGCCCGAGAGCGGCGAAGCGTCGAGCTCCATGCCGACGCCCTCGAGATCGCCTCCGCCCGCGTAGAGGCCGGGGGCCGTGAGCAGGAGGGCCGGATCCGCTTTCGCACCGCAAGCGAGACGGTCGAAATCTCCTTCCCGCGCGCACTGCCGGCGGGGACCGTGCGGCTCCACATCGTTTTCAGCGCGAAGCTCCGCGACGACCTGCGCGGGCTCTACAAGGCGAGCTCGGGCTCGCAGCGCTACGCCTTCACGCAGCTCGAGGCGGCCGATGCGCGACGCTTCTTTCCGTGTTTCGACGAGCCCTCCTTCAAGGCGCGCTTCCGCGTCGCCGTGACGACGGCTGCCACCAACACCGTCCTCGCCAACAGCCCAATCGCGAGGGAGCAGAGCGCGGGCGAGGGGCGCAAGACCGTCCACTTCCTCCCGACGCCTCCCCTCTCGACCTACCTCGTGGCGCTGGCCGTGGGTCCTCTCGAATCATCGCCACCGACGCGCTGCGGGCAGACCGAGATCCGGGTCTGGCACGTCCCCGGCAAGGGAGCACTCACCGCCTTCCCCCTCGAGGTCGCGCGCGAGACCCTTTCGCGCCTCGAGCGCTACTTCGACCTTCCCTACCCCTACGGCAAGCTCGATCTGGTGGCAGCACCCGATTTCGAAGCCGGCGCCATGGAGAACGCCGGGGCCGTCTTCTTCCGCGAGACGCTGCTGCTCGTCGATCCCGCCAGCGTGACACTGAACGAGCGCAAGCGCGTGGCCGAGGTCATCTGCCATGAGCTCGCTCATATGTGGTATGGCGACCTCGTCACCATGGCGTGGTGGGACGATCTCTGGCTGAACGAGGCCTTCGCCACCTGGATGGCGTATCAGATCGTGGACGACTGGAAGCCCGAGTGGAAGATGTGGCACGGCTTCGAGCAGGGCCGCGCAGCCGCGCTCTCCCTCGACGCGCTGGCGAGCACGCATCCGATCTACATGGAGGTGCGTACCCCGGCCGAGGCCACCGCAAACTTCGATCTCATCACCTACGAGAAGGGCGCAGCCGTCGTGCGGATGATCGAGCGCTATCTCGGCCCGAAGGCGTTTCGGGCCGGCGTGCGCGCATACATCCGCAAGCACCGTGAGGGCAACGCGGTCGCAGCCGACCTATGGAACGCTCTCTCGAAGACCTCCGGCGAGAACGTCGAGCCGATCGTGCGGGCCTGGATCGAGCATCCGGGCTTCCCGCGTCTCTCACTCCGCCGCCTGAAGCGCGGCAACCGGACACTGCTCGAGCTGCGCCAGCAGCGATTCCACGCACGTCCGTCCCGCGCGGCGAAACCGACGAAGGCGGCGCACTGGCCGATTCCCGTAGTGGTCCGTGTAGGCGGGGCGCGCGCAGCATCCTCGCGTCTTCAACGCCATCTGCTGACGCGAGCCCGCGAGGAGATCGAGCTCACGGACGGAGCCCGCTTCGTCTACGGCAATGCAGAGGAGGGGGGCTTCTTCCGTCCGCTGCATGCTGTGGAGGAGCTGCGCGCGCTCGTCACCGCCCTGCCCCGCCTCGCTCCGATCGAGCGCATGGGCCTCGTATCGCACCAGTGGGCGCACGTTCGCGCGGGGTTCGCGCCGATCGAGAGCCTGCTCGAGGTCGTGGCAGCCCTTGGCGCCGAGAGCGATCCCGATGTGCTCCAAACGTTGCGCGCGCCGCTCGGCTTCCTGGCCGACCAGATCGCCCCGGCGGCTGGTGCGGCCACGCTGGTGCGTCTGCGCGGCTGGCTCGTGGAGATCTTCGGCCAGCAGCTCGAGACGCTGGGTTGGGAGCCTGCGGCCCGCGAGAGTGACGAGACGAAGCTGCGCCGTGCGGCAGTGCTCGCCATCCTCGGCGAGATCGCCGAGTGGGAGCCCGTGGTGGCCGAGGCGGAACGCCGCTTCCCGCGCTGGCTCGCGAACCGGGCGAGCCTCGAGCCGAATCTGGCGGATAGCGTGGCGACGCTCGCCGCGCGTGTTGGCAACGAGGCGCGCTTCAACTCGATCCTCTCCGCTCTCGGCAAGGCCTGCACGCCGCAGGAGCGGCGGCGCCTGTTGCTCTCGCTGGCCGAGTTTCGCGAGCGCGCGCTCGTCGACCGCGCGCTCGCGCTCACGCTCACGGAGACGGTCCAGACCCAGGACGTGGTGCTCGTGCTCGGCCGCGCTCTCGCCAACCGCGACGCCCGCGAGCGCAGCTGGGCCTTCGTGAAGCGACGCTGGAGCGCACTGCGCCACAGGCTCCCTCCCATGCTCGCGACGCGCCTCGTGGAGGCAACGCCGAATCTGCAGACCCGGGAGCACCGCCGCGATGTTGCGGCCTTCTTCAAGGCCCATCCGCTACCGACCGCGAAACGCGCGCTCGCCCAGTCACTCGAACGCTTCGACCTGAACGCCGAGCTGCGGCGCCGCGCGGCACCCGGACTGACGCGCTGGTTGGAGGGCGTGAGCGGTCGCGGCGCCGACTGAGCCCCGGCCGAGGAGCAGATCCCCCGATCGCGCACGCCGGAGGTGCGGCGCGCCGTTGCCTTTCGCACCCTCTGGGCGAACCATCTCACTGACAACGACACGAGCCGGCTGCTGCGGCGGCGGTTGACGGAGGGCGAAAGAATGAAGATCGCGGTTCCCAAGGAGACCCGGCCTGGTGAGCGCCGCGTCGCCCTGGTGCCCGAATCCTGCAAGAAGCTCGCGCAGGCCGGTTTTTCGATTGCCGTCGAGGCAGGCGCGGGCGCCTCGGCGTTCTTCTCCGACGACGACTATCGGCAGGCGGGCGCGAGCGTCGAGGCCGATCCCGCGGCCCTGCTCGGCGCGGCGGATTTTGTCCTCAAGGTGAACGCCCCGGCCCTCGGCGGCAGCGCCGGCCGCGACGAGGTGGCGTGCATGCGACCGGGCACGTTCCTGCTGGCGTCGCTCATGCCGCTGCGCAATCTCGACGTGACGCAGGCGCTGGCGGAGCGCAGGATCACCGCCTTCTCGACCGACGCCATTCCCCGGACGACGCGCGCGCAGTCGATGGACACCCTGTCGTCGATGGCGAGCATCGCTGGCTACAAGGGCGTGCTCCTTGCCGCGCAGGAGCTCAACAAATATTTTCCGATGCTGACCACGGCGGCCGGCATGGTCTTTCCTGCCAAAGTGTTCGTGATCGGCGCGGCGGTGGCAGGTTTGCAGGCGATCGCCACCGCGCGCCGTCTCGGCGCCAGCGTCTTCGCGACCGACGTGCGCCCGGAAGTGAAGGAGCAGATCGAGAGTGTCGGCGCCAAGTACGTCGGTATCGAGCTCAAGGCTGACGCGGCGGCCGGTGGTGGCTACGCCAAGGAGCTCAGCGAGGAGGACAAGCTCCGCCAGCGCGAGCTGCTCGCCGACCAATGCGCCGTCGCCGACGTGGTGATCACCACTGCGTTGATCGGCGGCATCTTCGCGCCGCGTCTGGTGACGGCCGAGATCGTGCGCCGGATGCAGCCCGGCTCGGTCCTCGTCGACCTGGCGGCTGAAGGCGGCGGGAACTGTGAGCTCTCGCGACCCGGCGAAACCGTCATGGAGGGGGGCGTGAAGATCGTGGCACCGCTCAATCTCGCGGCCAGCATGCCGACGCACGCAAGTCTGCTCTTCTCGCGCAATCTGACCGCGTTCCTGCTGGCGTTCACCAAAGACAAGGCCTTCGTGCTCGACCAGGCGGATGACATTCAGCAGGGGGCACTCATCACATACGACGGCAACGTCGTGCACCAGCGCACACGCGAGGCGATCCAGGCCAAAGGAAAGGCATCGTCATGACCGATGGAGCGCCGCCGCTCGACCTGCCGTCGATGCTCTTCGTGTTCATGTTGTCGACCTTCATCGGCATCGGGGTCATTCGGCGGGTGTCGCGCCTGCTG
>CAYGXT010000134.1:0-7551 GCA_964353695.1 uncultured Myxococcaceae bacterium | reverse complement strand
TACTCGAACGAGTCTAAGACGCCTACGCCGACTCCTCAGGCAGGTCCGGGCTATGACGGAAGCGGCGATGGGACCAGGTCCAGGGAGCCGGATCTGCCCGGATCCAGCGCTCGATCGCCTGGTTCATGAGCGCGGTGGCCGCGGCCACGTCCCGCTTCCGGTCGCCGGTCTGCGGCAGCTCGAGCTCGGGCTCTATCTCGATGCGGTGCGCCGGCCCGCTGATGCGCCGGATGTGCACGGGGACGATGGCCGCGCCCGACCGCAACGCGAGCAGCGCCGGCCCCGGCGTGGTCCACGCACGCAGGCCTAGGAACGGTGCGAGCACTCCGCCTCGACGCTCTCGCGTGTAGTGGTCGACCAGGACGCCGAGAATTGTCCCGCTGCGGAGGGAGCGCAGGATCGCTCTCGCATCCTGTGGCAAGACCTCTCCGCCGCCGCGCGTACGCCGCGTCTCGATCCAGGTCTGGAGCTGCGGGCTCGGCATCGTTCGGCCGACGACGGAGAACCTCAAGTCCGGCAGTCGCGCGCGGATCACTGCCGGGATGTACTCCCAGTTCCCGTAGTGCGCGGTGACCGCAAGTACGCCGCGCCCACGCGCCGCGGCCTTGACCAGGTGCTCGAGGCCCATCACGTCCACGCGCGCAAGAAGATCCTGCTCGGAAAGCCTCGGCAGGCGCGCCCACTCTGCCGCGGCGCGGCCGAGATCCTCGGTGCTCCTGCGCCAGAGTGCGGCGCGCTCCTCCTCGCTCAGCTCGGGTAGGGCTCTGCGCAGATTCGCTAGCGCTTCTCGGGCACGGCGCCGAAACAGCACTGCACCCGTGCGTCCGAGCACAGCGCCAGCCCGAAGCGCCGCCGGCTCGGGGAGAGCCCCAAAGCCGGCTGCGAGCGCGCCCACCAGCGCGGTCGCCAGGCGACGCCGAAGGCGGCGCGCTTTTGCGAGCCGACTCAGCGGAGGGCCTCGAGAGCAATCGGATCGTCGGGCGCCAGGGCCTGAAGCTTCTCTGCGAAACGCCGCGCGGCGCGAGCGTTGCCGCGATCGCGATACAGGGCCACCAGCAACGCGAGGGGCTCGCGCTCGCCGGGTCGTCTGGCGTGGGCCGCCTCCAGCACCTTCGTGGCGCGAGACTCGTCCCCCGTGGCCTGCAGCGCCAGGGCGAAGGCAACGGCGTAGTGGGCCCGCTCGGGAGCCTGCGTGGCCGCCTGGCCGAGGACGCCGACCGCCTCGTCCATTCGCTTCTCGCGGGCGAGCAGCAGGCCGAGGGCGTACAGGACATCGGCGTTCTCGGGCGCACGCGCCAATGCCTGCCGCAGCAGGACCTCTCCCTCTGCGTCGCGACCTTCGGTACGCAGTAGATCTGCGAGATTGACGTAGGGCGGGAGAGCGTAGGGTGCGAGGCGGATGGCCGTCTCGTACTCGGCGCGTGCGGCGTTGGGCTCGCCGAGGATGAGGTGCAGGTTTCCGAGATTGAGATGGGATTCGGGTTGGTCGAGGCTCGTCTGCTGCGCTGCGCGATACTCCCCGAGCGCAGCGGCGAGAGCTGCGCGGTCCCCAGCCGCCCAGAGTCCAGGCGAGACGCTGGCCAGCACCTGCGCCGCCTCGATGCGCACGGCGCGCACAGGATCGCGAAGCAGGTGCTTGGCAAGAGCCAGCCGCTCAGCCGGTGGAAGCGCCTGCACGGCCTCGGCCCCGGCGAGCCGGAGCAGAGGACTCCCGCTGGCGAGACCATGCTCCAATGCGACACGCGAGCGCGGGGATAGATATCCCGCGAGGAGCCGGAGAGCGCTGGCGCGTGCGATGGCGGGCTGCGATTCGTCGAGGACGAGCGCCGTGAGCGAGGGCTCGGCGTCGGCGAGCCCCGCACGCCCAGCGTGGAGCGCGCTTGCGAAGTGTGCCCGGGGAGCCGAGCCCGGAGCCCGCCAGCGCGCAACAGCGTTGGCGGCCCAGCGCGGCGACCGCTTCGCGTGGCAGCCGCTGCACGCATTCGGCGTTCCGATCTCGACGCTCAGGTCGGGGCGTGGGACGCGAAAGCTGTGGTCGTGTCGGTCGTGCACCTGCATGTAGGTGCGCGTCGTGGCGTGGCAGGACGTGCAGAGCGCCGCGACCGATCCGACCTCGTGATGATGATGGGCCTCCGTGTCGAAGACCTCCGGCGCGTGACAGCGCCCGCACAGAGCATTGCCCTCGTCGCGAAGGCGAAGGCTGTGGGGTTCGTGGCAGTCGCTGCACGTGACGCCGAGGGCGTACATGCGACTCTCGAGAAAGGAGCCGTACTCGAAGACCTCGTCCTCGATCTGGCCGTCCGCGAAGTAGAGCCCTTCGTCGAGGAAAGCGACCCGGTGGGTGTCGAGGATCGGGCGTCCGTGTACGTAGTCCTCGCTCAGCAGCGAGCGACGGCTGTGACAGCGCGCACAGGTCTCCAGCTCGGCCTGGGAATGCCTCGGGGCGCTGCGATGCGCGATGCGTTCGCCCGGGGGGCGGACCCAGGTAGCGCCATCCCCCGCGCCGATCGCGAAGACGAGACCCTGCTGCGGATCGACCGTTTCGCGGACTTTGCCCCCCTTGCCGGCTTCCGCCCATGCCACGTGCGCCGAGCCAGGGCCGTGGCATGCCTCGCAGCCCACGTTGATCTCGGCGAATGCAGTCTCGTAGCTCCCCGTCGCGGGCTGGTAGCCCTTCTTCACCTGCGTCGAGTGGCACTCGGCGCACATGTGGTTCCAGTTGCCCGCGACGCTGGTCCAATGCAGCGGATCGCCCGGAGGGATCCACTCCCCCGGATGCAGCTGGAACCAGCGCTGTCCCCCTGCCGCCCGGGGGCGCGTGTCGAAGGCCCACGAAAGAGCCTGGACGCGGCCGCCGGGGAGCTCCACCAGGTACTGCTGGAGCGGAGCGACGCCGAAGGTGTACTTCACGTCGAAGTCGTGAAGAGCGCCGTCCGCACCTTCGGTTCGCACCACGGGGCGGCCATCCTTCCACGCGAAGGTGGTCGTGATGCCGAGCTGCGTGACGGTGCTGCCGGAGAAGTCTGCGAGCACCGAGCCCTCGTCCGCCGTCTGCATAGCGAGATCGTGGTGCGAGCCTCGCCAGAGCGCGCTCTCATCGCGGTGGCAATCGACACAGGCCTGGCTGCCCACGTAGACGGCAGGAGCCCTCGCGGCAGGCGCCGGAGATGAAGCGGGCACTGCGGGAACGGCCGGCGCCTCCTCCCGACACGCCGACACCAAGGCGCACAGAAAGAGGATCGCGTGCGTCCGCGTCCTGCGGACGATCCATCCCGCGATCCCGATCCCGCGATCTCCATTTGCGATCCCCATTCGCCGCCCCGCGTCTCTGCGAATCCTGAGCGTGACTGTACCGTGCGCGCTCCCGCATGCCGCCCGAGTGGGGGGACGAGCAGGTGTCGGATTTTCGGAGCGTCGCCAGGACCTCGTTGCCCGGATATCGAGCGAGGCTACGCTCCGTTGCCTGACTCTTCGTCGGGACGAGGGATGCGTGTTCGATCGAGGGCGCCTATGAAGCTCGAACGGATCGCGGTCGTGGTGCTCCTGCTCTGCGTCGGCTGCGCGACACCGATCGGTGTCAAGCGCGCGAATCCCGAGACCGTCCGCAGCAATCTCACGCGCAACGTGCTCTCCAACGGCGAGCCGAGTGCGCCGAGCCTGTGGACGCTGCAACGCCTCGGGCTGCGCGAGCGCTTCGAGAAGGACCCTGCCGCCACCCTCGCCACGCTGCATCAGGGTCTCGGAGCGGTGGACGACGAGGATCGGCTGTTCGCGCTCGCGGAACTCTCCTTCCTCCACGGCGCACGGAGCCGAGACCGTTCCTGGCAGCTCGCTTCCGCTGTCTATGCCTACGCCTATCTCTTCCCGGGGCCGGGGCGCCCGGTCCCCGAGCCCAGCGACCCGCGGTTCCGCCTCGCCCTCGACCTCTACAACCGAGGCCTCGCTGAAGGTCTCGCCTCGGCCGATGGGAGCGAGGTGCTGATCGAGGCAGGACCTCATGCCCTTCCATTCGGAGAGGTGACTGTCAGCGTCGATCCCGCCGAGACCAACTGGGCGGGCTGGCGCCTCGATCGCTTCGCTTCGGCCGCCGACCTCGAGGTGCGCGGTCTTCGCAATCGCTATCGCCATCCGGGCATCGGCGCGCCGCTCGCAGCCAGCCTGGCGCAACCGGAAGGATCGCCGCTTCCCTCGGGTGCCGCGCGCATTCCGCTGCGACTCAAGGTTCCCGTGACGGCCGTGCTCCGCCTCGACGATCCGAGAGCGGGCCTCTTGAGCGGCCGTCTAGACGGACGGCTCGAGCTCGGAACGCAGGACGAACGCCGCACGGTCACGATCGATGGTCGGGAGCTGCCGCTCGAGTTCGAGACCACCGCCGCGCTGGCCTACACCCTCGAGGGGGCCCCGATCTGGGACTTCGATCTGGCAGGCTTCCGCTCCGCCGACTTCCTGCCCGCCGGCATCAAGCTCGCCCAGGATCGGCTCTCGATGCTCGATCCCTACAGGCCAGGGCGGATCCCGCTGGTGCTCGTCCACGGCACGCTCTCGAGCCCCGCAACCTGGGCCGAGATGGTGAACGAGCTGCAGAACGATCCTGGCATCGCGGCCAAGTATCAGATCTGGCTTTTCCTCTACAACACGAGCAATCCGATCCTCTACTCCGCGAGTCTGCTCCGCGAGGCGCTCATCACCCTCGTTGCCCAGCTCGACCCCGCAGGCAAGGATGCCGCGCTCCGGCGCATGGTGGTGATGGGGCATAGCCAGGGCGGTCTGCTCACCAAGCTGATGGCCGTCTCCAGCGGCCAGCGCTTCTGGCAGAACGTGAGCGACACCCCTTTCGACCAGATGAAGCTCGAGCCGGAGACCCGCGACCTCCTGGCAAGCTCGATTTTCTTCGAGCCCTTGCCCTTCGTGAGCCGCGTCGTGTTCCTGGCCACACCTCATCGCGGCAGCTACCGCTCGTCGTTCCGCATCGGCGAGCTCGTCTCACGCCTCGTGAAGCTGCCCGCGAATTTCGTGAAGGTCGGCCTCCAGCTGGCCAGCGGGGATCCGAAGACGCAGGCCCTGAGCCGCATGCGCCGGATGCCGACGAGCGTGGACAACATGACGGCCGGCAACCCCTTCATTGAGGCGATCAACGACCTCCCGATCGCAAAGGGCGTGGGCTCGAATTCCGTCATCGGCGTACTGGGCGACGGCTCGCCGGAGCAGGGCGCTGACGGCGTCGTGGAGTACCGCAGCGCACATCTCGGCGGCGTCGACTCCGAGAAGGTCGTGAACTCGAGTCACTCCGTGCAGAACAACCCGGATGCCATCGAAGAGGTGAAGCGCATCCTGCGTGCCCACGCTCAGGCGCAGTAGATCAAGCAGCCCCCGAAGCGTCGCTCTTTCCGGATCAGGCAACGACACCCGCGGGAGGCCGGCGCGCGAG
Source organism: uncultured Myxococcaceae bacterium (assembly GCA_964353695.1). Classification (GTDB taxonomy): domain Bacteria; phylum Myxococcota_A; class UBA9160; order UBA9160; family UBA9160; genus MYXO. Next base: position 2,123 of record CAYGXT010000134.1, on the reverse strand, counting down.
CCGTGGCAGCCAGCGGCCCACGCGGGCGCAGTAGTCCTCGTACTCGTTCCCGAATGCGCGCTTCAGCTGGCGCTCCTCGTAGAGGACGATGAAGAGCTGGAAGCAGGCGCCCACGACGAGGGCATAAGAAAATAACTCCGCGGCTCGGAAATGGACGGCCCAGCCCAGGATGACCGTGAGGACTCCGACGTACATGGGGTTGCGCGTGTAGCGATAGAGCCCTCGGACGACCAGCTTTTCGGGCGCAGCGATAGGCGCAGGCGTGCCCCGTCCAAACGTCGCGAAGTCCCAGACGCACCATGCGTAGATGGCAACACCCAGGGCGAGAAGAGAGAAGCCGATGACCGAGACGAGCCCAAAGGCGGGCGCTTGGCGCCCGGCGATCATCCAGGGCAGGTAGACCGCGACCGTGCCTGGCACGAGCAACGTGAAGAGGAGATTCTTCAGTAAGAGCCTCATCTGCACTCTCCCGGCGGCCGCGGATCACCGCACAGGGCCGAAGCGTAGCGTGCCAGGTCTGCGATCCGTTCCCGGGCGTCGAGACCGGGAACCGCCTGCTCGAGTTCACTACGCTTGCCGGGCAAGGAGCGACGATGAGCACTTTGCCGGGCATCCAGATCCGCTGCGCGACGGCAGCGGACGCCGACGCGATCGCCGACATCGAGCGCGGCAGCGCCCTCGTACGCGATGACGGAGTGCGGGTCATCGTCGTTCGCGGCGCGCGGTTCTTCGATCAGCTTCGTCTCATGGATCGCTCTCGGGTTTTTCTCGCCGAGGCCGATGGAGCTCCGGTTGCATGCGATGCGGTCGGAGTGCACTGCGCCCGTGTGGGCGGTCTGCCGCGCACGCTGCTGTACCGGCATCACGTCCGGGTGCTACCGGACTATCGGCGACGCGGACTCAACCAGGCCTTCTCTGCTCTGGTCACCAAGTTTGCGCTTTCCGAGGCGCACGTGGACGACGGCTACGTCTACACCGACCCACACAACGAGCTCGTCCGCGAGTGGCAGGCATCGCGCAGCGGCGCGCAGACCTGGCAGACCGCGCGCGCGTGGAACCATCGGCCATTTCGGGCGCTCCTGCGTTGCGAGGCCGTGGCCGGCGCCCCGGCCGGCCGCCCGGCGACGCAGAACGAGGCGCCACGGATCGTTGCGCTGCTGAACGCCTGCCATCAGCGCGAGGAGATGTTTCTCCCCTACGACGAAGGCCGGCTCGAGAATCGACTCGGGCGCCTCGCCGACCAGTACGGCTGGGCGCAGCTGTGGCTGGAGGGCGATGCCGTGGTGGGTGTGTGGGAAGCAGACGAGCGCTGCATCCGCGACGAGAACGGTAGCGTTACCGAGTCCGTGCGCGCCTACGTGCTCGACTACGGCTTCGAGCCGCAGCGAGGCTTGCGGGACTTCGAGCGCTTGCTGCGGGCGTGGTGTGCCCAATTGGCCAATCTGGGCATCACCCACCTCTCGATCTTCAGCTCCCCTGCATCGCCGGGATCCGCCCTGATCCGCGACCTGGCCGAAACCAGCGCAGAAATTCAGTTCCAGAGCCGCCTCCCAGAGCCCCCCGATGTCTCCGAGCGGGGATTCTACGTAGATCACGTCTATTTCTGAGGCCGCAGGGCCGCCCAGAACGCCAGCTCTCGTCTTGCAAAGCTCGTCTCGACGGCACGGGCAAGGTCACCGATGCTCTTCACAACTCGATTTCTTGAGGAGAGCATCGATGCGTCCGCTCCGCTCGACCGCCTGGCCTTGTCTCGCGCTCCTTCTCGCGTGGATCCCCTCGTTGGCGCTTGCCGCGGAGCAGGCGGGCGTCGCGGCTGGGGTACGCGGCCAGGTGGCGCTCGCCCGCGCTTCGACCGCCGCGAGGAACGTCGCGAGCGGCGAGGACATCCTGATGCGGGATGGCCTCCGGAGCGGACCTCGCTCGGGCATGCAGATCATGCTGCTCGACGAGACCGTCTTCACCATCGGCCCCGAGAGCGAGCTGGTGGTGGACGAGTTCGTCTATGACCCGGCGACCAGCACCGGAAAGGTCGGCGCCACGGTGGCGAAGGGCGTCTTCCGCTTCGTCACGGGAAAGATCGCGAAGAAGAACCCGAGCGACATGAACGTCGCGCTTCCGTCCGG
>CAYGXT010000133.1:0-7628 GCA_964353695.1 uncultured Myxococcaceae bacterium | reverse complement strand
CGTCTCGGGCCTGGCCACCGTGAGATCGAAGCGCTGCGAGAAGTTCCCCGAGCGGTGGCCGCCGAGCGTCAGGTTTCCAAGTCGCCAGCCGCCCGTGAGGAAGCTGCCTTCCACGGAGAGAGCGAGCCTCGTACCGGGCTCGAGGATCTGCTCCGGGACGAGGTGCAGGTAACGGCCGTCGGCCGAGGGCTCGATGCGGAAGGGCAGGGCCGGATCGAGGCGTACGCGCAGATCGTCGTCGCGGCAGAGCAGCGGCTGGCTGCACAGCCGCGCGTCCACGGTCTGGCCGTCGCGCCGTACGAGAAGGCGGAGTGTCACGACCGTCGAAGCCGGAACCTGGGCCGGCGCTGTCGCGAGTGTGTTGCCGCCTGGTGTCACCCAGCGCAGCTCCACTGCATCGTGCGGGAGATCCTCTCCGGCTTCCGTGCTGCAGCGCGGGTCGGCAAGGTCGCGGAGGCAGAAGTCGTACGGTACGTACCAGAGCCGGGCGTGCTCGCCGCCGATGTAGACGCCCGTCTTGCCGAGGGCCGGTGAGCCGTTCAGATCGTTGCGGTCGCGCAGCTCCGGATCGTCGGGCGTCGTGTCGAACGACCAACGCCGCGCTCCCGTACGCGCGTCGAGGGCATACAGGCGGCCATTGCCGCTGCCGAAGTAGACGATCGCGTCGGGCTCACCGCCGCTGCCTGCACCGAGGGCCGCCGACGAGCGGATCGGGTCGCCCGTGTCGTACTTCCAGATCAGGCTTCCGTCGGGCCGCAGCGCATAGAAGACGCCGTCTGCAGAGCCAAAGTAGATCGCGTTGGTGTTTCCCTGTGCATCGGCGCCGAGTGCGACCGAGGCATACACGTGCTCGCCGGTCTGAAACTTCCAGCGTGGTTCCCCCGTGGCCGGATCGAGGGCGTAGAGGTTCGAGTCGAAGGAGCCGACGTAGACCGTACCGTCGGAGCCGAGGGCTGCGGATGCCGCGATGAAGCCGAGCGTACGCTTCGTCCACTTGCGGCGGCCGTCGGGTGCGACCGCGTGTACCAGGCCGTCGTTCGAGCCCCAGAAGATCGTGCCGTCGTCGGCGAAGGCCGCGATCGACCAGTTGTTGCTGCCGGTGGGATAGGTCCAGCGCAGCTTGCCTTCGGGCGAGATCGCGTAGTAGTTGAAGTTGGTGTTGCCCGCGTAGAGCGTGCCGTCGAAGCCGATCGCGACGTTGCCCTCGAACCAGTCGTTGAAGCCCGCTCCGGGCTTGCTCCGCGCATCGAAGCTCCAGACGAGCTGCCCGGCGGCCGGCGCGTCCGTGCGCAGTCGGCGCATGATGCCGTCGCCCGAGATCATCGTGACGCTCGGCGGCTCGCCGGGCAGGTCCGGGCCGAGCGCGCCGGCGGAGTCGATGATCTCGCCCGTCACCGTGCGCCAGCGCTCGCGGCCATCGGGGCCGATGGCGTAGAAGACGTGATCGGCCGAGCCCACGTAGACGACGCCGTCACGATCGATGACCGGCGTCGAGAAGATCCCCTTGCCTGTCTCGAAGGCCCACGGCTGCTCTGTGGACGAGCGCGCGGGCAGCGGGCTGCTCCCCGTGTTGCGATGGTCGCGGCGGAAGGTCGGCCACGGAGAGTCGGGCTGCACCGGCACGCGGTAGCCGTAGGGCCGGCTCGGCGGCGCAGGCGAGAGACTCGGGAAGGGGCCTCTTGCCGGACGATTGGCGAGCCAGAGGACAAGCCCGGCGGCGAGAGCAAGGGCCAGGGTGGAAAGGAGAAGAGTTCGCTTCGTCACGTGCTCATGCTCGCGGGAGCCCGGGCCTTCGCAAGGGGGGGGCGACTAATTGCGCCGGGCGAAAACGTGCGAAGTACGCAAGCGAGCAGTAACAGTCTTCCATGGAGAGTTTCCAGGGCAGGAGCCTGCACTCCGATGACGCCGGAGCCTTCGCGGGCAGCCATGCGCCCCGATCGCGAACCTGGATGGCCGGGCTCGCTACCCTGCTCGCCGCCGCCTGCGCACCATCGACTGCGGGCCGTCCATTCCAGGTCGTCAGCGGTCTCGTCAGCCACAACCTCTGCTCGGAGGTCTTCGTCTCGAAGCTCTCGCCGGAGCGCGCGTACGCGGAGAGCATCGCGTCGCGCCCGGGGATGGGCCTCGTCGACTGGGCGATTCGTTACGAGGTGGACGCGGAGCAGCGGAGCGTCACGACGACCGTCGGCGGAGCGTTCGCGAGCCGCGCGATTGTGCGAGACGGCCTCGGATGCCTGGTGCTGCAGGGCGCAGAGCCCGACAGGGTGGACCTCGTTGCCGCAACGACCGGCGCGATGCTGCTCCCCGAGGTCGCTGGCCCCGCCATCGTGGAGCCGGATGACGCGCGGCTTCGCGCCGCGCTCGACCGTGCCTTCGCGGAGCCGGACACTGGCCCGCCCCTCCGCACGCGCGCCATCGTCGTGGTGCACGACGACCGCGTGATCGCAGAACGATATGCGCCCGGTATCACAGTCGACACGCCGCTCCTCGGCTACTCCGCGACGAAGTCCGTGATCAGCGCACTCGTCGGAATCCTCGTGCGCCAGGACCGGTTGGCGATCGATCGGCCCGCGCCCGTCAAGGCGTGGTCCGATCCGAACGATCCGCGCCACGCCATCACCATCGATCACCTACTCCGCATGACGAGCGGCCTCGCGCTCGCCGAGAGCGGGAGCCCGTATAGCCCCGTCGCGCGCATGCTCTACGCCGAGCGCGACATGGCGCGTTATGCCGAGAGCGTCGCGCTCGACGATCCACCGGGCACGCAGTGGCGCTACACCAGCGGCAATACGCTCATCGTCTCGCAGGTCGTCCGCGACGCCGTCGGTGGCAAAGCAGAGGACGTGATCCGCTTCGTGCGCCACGAGCTCTTCGATCCGCTCGGGATGCGGAGCGCCGTGCTCGAGCTCGACGCCGCGGGCACGCCGCTTGGCTCCACCTATCTGCTCGCCTCAGCCCGCGACTGGGCGCGCTTCGGGCAGCTCTACCTGCACGACGGCATGGCCGGCGAGCATCGCATCCTGCCCGAGGGGTGGGCTGCGCTCTCGACGACACCGTCGCTCGACACCGGCTATGGGGCAGGCTTCTGGACCAACCGCGTGCAGGGGAACATTCCGTGGTCCTCGGTGCCCTGGGCGATCCCCGGCGCGCCCACCGATTCATTTGCGGCCCGCGGGCTCGGCGGTCAGTACGTTGTCGTCGTTCCCTCGCGCCATCGCGTCGTGGTCCGCCTCGGAGCCTCTCACGAAGACGGCTCCATGCAGAGCTTGAGCCGCCTTCTCAGCGACGTGATGATCGTGCTCGACGATTCAGCGAAGGCCGGCACGATGGACTCGGGGCCGCGCTTGCCCGCTACCTCGGGTGTGGTCTCGCCGCTGCGGTAGCCCTCCTTCGAAGGCTCAGTGCCCGAGCTTCCGGCGGGACGCGGCCAGCGCCAGTACCCCGACCCCCACCAGAAGGGAGGTTGCGGGCTCCGGGATGACGGTGCCGTCGAAGCTGACCTCGCTGATCAGGATCCAGTCCCGGCTCAGGGTATCCGCCGGACGGTTCTTGAGCCGGACGAGAAGCGAATCTCCGGTCAGATCCAGGCCCGGGAAGCTCACCCAATCGTTCGCTGCTCCCGAGAGCCCCATGTTGACGACGACGTTGCGCGACGCGCCCCCCATCAGGAAGTCCACCGAGCTCGGGGAATATCCCTTGTTGATGTGAATCTGGACCTGGTCGAGGTGGATGGGAGCGGCGAAGTGGAAGGTGATTTCCGGGTTCGGCAGCTGCGAGTCGCGCCAGCCGACGAAGGGAAGGGGCGTGATATTCCAGTTGCTGGGTGCGATCGCGCCGTCGGTCAGATCCCCCTTCCCCCCTGCGAGCAGGGCGTAGGCGACCGTCGGATTGCCCGATCCGCCGGTGTAGCTGTCGTCCTTCAGGCTGGTGCCGGGGGTACTCGAGTCGCCGTTCTTCATGTCGTAGCTGGCGGCGAAGATCTGCAAGGCTCCCGCTGAGCCGGCCGCTCCCGCCAGCAGCCAGCCGCCGAGGCAGAGGGCGGCCAGCGCCCTGGTTCCGTCCGCCGATGAGGTCCACAGCTTCATAATATCTCCTTATCCATTATGCGTGCGGGCCTCCGGATGGCTAGCGCAGGCCGACTCCCGGAGCCGACGACCGCCATGCCATTGCCGCGCGCGCTGTCTAGGAAGTGGCGATCTTTCAAGAAACGTGGTGAAAATTCCGAGATTCCACTCAATTTCGCGGAGTTCGTGCGCGACGCCCAGAGTGTCACGGCGGCTGCGACAGATGGCCCCGGCTTCGAGTGACTCGACGTCATAAATTGCCTTCGGGCGAGATCGCGTACCAGCTGAAGTTGGCGTTTCCCGCCTAGAGCGAGCCGCCGAATCCGATCGCGACGGCGGGCGCCGCGCCTACGTCGAGGATCCGTTCGGCAATCGCATCGAGCGGATCAAGGGCTTGACTACTGCCGGCGCAACCGCCAGGCGTGGACAGCCGAAAATACGTCGTGCCGGCACTCCGCGAGCAGGCACGTGATGCCGAGTTCGTCGATCGCGCAAACGAGCTGGAAGAGGGCTGCCACGCGGAAGGGCCAGACGACGTCGAATAGAAGCAGCAGCGGGACACTGATCCCCATACCCACCGAGCCGAGCTTCACCGACCAGGTGTGATAGCCCGGAACGGCTCGATACTTGGCGTAGGCGATCGCCGTCGGAAGCAGCATGCAGGCGAGCGCGAGGGCCACGTAGGGCGCCTCGCGCTCGATGATCTGCGGCCACAGCCAGAACGCACTCGCCGGAAGCGACGCCCAGAGCGCGAAGTCGGCCCACTGGTCGAGCCTGGCACCGACGTCGGTCGCCTGCCCGAATCGCCGCGCGATCACGCCGTCCAGCACGTCGGATGCGAGACCGAGAGCGAAGAGGATCAGGAAAGGAGAGACGGCGCCATGCCACGCCAGCAGCAGCAGGACCGGCGCACACATGGCCCGAAAGCCGCTCAGCAGGTTCGGCGCATTCAGCCGCTGCTCACTCAACTTCGTCGCCGCGCCGGCGGAGGCGCCGAGCGCGCAGCAACAGCACGCCCGGGATCGAGAGCGCCAGCGCTTGGAGCAGGCCCACCGGCCAGCCGCGTCCCTGCGGACTCACCTCACTCCAGACGAGATGACTCAGCGCGACGTAGAACGCGTAGGCCGCTGCGGCAGACAGGATCCACGGACGCTGGAACCAGAAGCCCCACGCGCCCGCGAGAAACACCAGCCAGTGGAGTGGAGCCGTGAGCAGCGCCGCCGTTCCGCGCAGCTCGAAGCCGAACCAGATCTCGACGGCTCGCCTCCTATCGACGAACAGGTCGCCGAGCACCAGGACGACGACCGTTGCGAAGCAGAAGACGGCGAGGGCGGTCATCCACCAGGGTCGCACGGCGGGCGGGGAAGGAGTGAGCGTCATGCATCCTATTCTGGACGGCCGGGAGCGGCCGGGCGAGAGCTGCGAGGCGGCGCGTCGCTTGGCGATCAGGTGCTCTCTGCGATGCTCAGGCTCCGCGCCTTCGCGAACGGGGAGTGTGGCATGGCCGAGGTGTTCGACGCAATCGACGAGCGCATGGCGGAGTGGATCGCCCTGTAATGGGTGCGGTGAAGAATGCGTTGTCAGATTGGTTCTCGCCGGACGTGGCCGAAGAGAGCCCCCTACCTTTCCAGGCCCCAACCGTGGCGATGCGGTGCTGAGTCGCGCGGCGGCAACGCGCCCGACTTGTTTCGAGGGTGGCTATCGCCGGCTTCCGGCTCGGCCGAGTTCCGCGGTAGCGGGCACCTCCGTGCCCCACGCCTCGAGGTCGGCGCCGGCATCGATCTCGGGCAGGCCGCGGTGCCAGGGCGGCAGGATGGCCTCCTCGAGACGGCTGCCCATCATCTTGTCCACGCACAGGATGGCCGACAGCGACGCGCCATCGACGCCGCCGCCCCACAGGCGCCGACCGTACTGGTCGCCGGCGAAGTACAGCCCTTCGACCCAGGGCGACTGCACATCCGGGCGATCGACGCCGATCGGACGCCACAAGCCGTAGGCCTCGGGAGAGGGTGTCCACAGGCAGAACTCCCGGTCGCGTTCCCAATGGGGGAAAGTTCGGCGGGCCCAGTCTTCGCACAGCTCGACGACGCGATCGACGCGCCGCGCATCGCGCATCTCGTGGTCGGTCAGCGCGGTCGAGAAATAGTACTCCCGTTGGCCTGGCGCACCGCGCCGTGCCTCGCCATCGCCGAATGCCGTGAAGTCACACATCACCATGTCGACTACGCCGATGAAACCCTCCTCGGGCCGGGTGATGCCCGGCATGTAGACGAAGCTGCTCTCCTCGATGCCCGCGTCCGGAAACTGCGGCCGTTTCATGCCGTACCAGCCGGTCAGCAGGCCGGCACCCCAGAAGCGCCGTTCGAGCGTCTCGACCCAGGCCGGCGGGAACCATGCCTTCGGCAGCACATGGAAGATGTACTTGGGCGGGATCGTGCAGATGATCTTGCGGGCACGAACGACGCGACCGGCGCTGCCTTCGCTCTTGCTGCCCGCGGCGCGCACCCCGGTGACGCGGCCCTCCTCGATCAGGACCTGCCGGACCGCGGTGTTGCGCCAGACCTCGCCGCCATGGTCGAGCAGCACGCCCTCGAACTTCTGCGGAATCGCGATGGACCCGGGTGTGTCGGCCGTCGCCACCGAGCCGGAGACCAGGTTCATGTGCAGCTGCCTGGCGATGGACATGTAGCCGAGAAAATCACCGGCGGGAGTCATCGCCGGGTCGGCTTGTGCGGTTTGAGAGGCCGCCAGCACCTTGATGTACTCGTAGGCTTGCGGGTGCATGGGACGCTGGCCGAGCCAGGTTTGCAGCGACGTTCGCATCAGCCTGGCCATGTCGTCGGAGCTCGTGGCCGCCATGCGGGAGAGATGCTCCAGCGTGGACGCGTAACCCGCGTCCGACATCCACGGGTAGGGCTGGCCCTTGCGCACCTGATGGGCGGTGGTCGGCTGGCCCTCGCCGCGCCACCGCACGAAGGCCAGTCCACGGTTGAGCGGCAGGTTGTGGGACACGCCCAGATGGCGCATCAGGTGGGCGACGCGCCCCTCGTTGCCCCAGAACAGCCCGTGCCCGCCAGCCTCGAAGGTGCGGCCGTCGAGCAAGCTACGGGCGAAGATGTCCTCGATCGGCGGGTCGCACTTGCCCAGGTAGCAGTGGGCGTAAGGCAGGGACTTCCGAAAGTGCTCGGCGTCCATCTCGACGCCGTCGGCGATCACCCTGTTGCCGTTGCCGACGTAGGACAAGGCGCGGCCGCCCACGAACGGGGCGCGTTCGATCACCAGCACCCTCTGGGCATGGTCCTTGGCCAGCAGCGAGGCAGCACCGAGCCCGGCGACACCCGCTCCGATTACGACGACGTCGAATTCCTGCGGTGTGGACATGGCTCGATCTCCCGGAGTGAGGGTCGCGAAGCCCCGTTGCTGCATCGGCTATGCACCGCGCCGCGCATGCCAGCACCGTTCATCGGGCAGACGGACCCGAGACGCCCACTCGTTCTTCCTTCGCCTCTTCGAACCTTGGTGGAAGTTGAAGTATACCCGCGCGGAGACTTGGAGCGCCGAAGC
>CAYGXT010000132.1:0-7674 GCA_964353695.1 uncultured Myxococcaceae bacterium | reverse complement strand
TCTCTTCCGACTTCCACGTCCACGCGATCAACAGCCCCGACTCACGCATCAACAACACGAACCGGGTGCTGCAGTTCGCGGGCGAGGGTGTGGACAACATCGTCATGACGGACCACGACGCTCGCACGGATCTGACGCCCGTGATCGCATCGCTCGGCCTCACGCCCTTCGTGGCTTCGACGATCGGGGAGGAGATCACGAGCTTCGACTACGGCCACTACAACGCCTACCCGCTGGGGCAGAATCTCTCCCGCCCCTCGGGAGGCTCGACCGATCACGGCAAGCTCGCGCCCGCCGGCCTCGACTTCCCGTCGTCGGGCAACTACAACCTCTCGCCCGCCGAGATCCACGCCGCAGTGCTGGCGGATCCGTTCAACACCTCGGCGCAGATCGCAGTGCAGATCAACCACATCGACAGCCACTTCGGGCCGCTCCGGATCAACTCGGCGCTCGTCCCGCCGGCCTCGGTCATGACGCCGACGGAGCAGGCGGGCTTCCGGCTCGATCCCTCGATCCCGAATCTCTTTCACCAGTTCACAGCCCTCGAGCTGTGGAATGGCTACAACCGCAGCCAGGCGCTCAGCGAGTTCCTGAATGACCGGATCGGAATCTGGATGAACCTGCTCAACCAGGGAATCCTCTCCACGGCCATCGCCGACACGGACACGCACGAGTTCCTGAACGTGCGCAGCGGTGGGGCACGGAGCTGGACGGCTTCCTCCCAGGACGCCCCGGCGGCGATCGTGGACGACGAGATCGGCGCGGCCGTAAAAACAGGCCGGGCCGTCGGTGGCCAGGGGCTCTTTCTGCAGGCGCGGCTACTCGCAACGGACGGCTCGGGCGGCGTGGCAAGCCTGGCGCTCGGCGGCAGAACCATGGTCCCCGTCAGCAACGGAGAAGTGGCGCTCGAGATCAAGGTGCAGGCGCCGCTGTGGGCGGAGTACGACCACATCGACGTTTACGTGAACGCCGCGACGAAGGTGACCAAGCGCAACCCGAACAGCGCCGGTGGCGTGCCCGTGCTCTACACGGCCGTGCCGACGTTCTCGCTCAATGCGGGCACCGACTTCACGCTGAACACGGTCAATGACTTCCCGGCCATCCCGGGCGCAATGCACCGCGAGACGACCAAGACGATGACGCTTTCGGTGCCCTCCGACGCCTGGATCGCGGTCGTGGCGCGCGGCCGGGACGGCATCTCGAAGCCGATGTTCCCCGTGATGCCCGCGAGCCTCGGCGCGAGCGGCAACGCGACGCTGGCGAACCTGCTCGACGGCAACCTCGGACAGGGCGGCGTGACCGCGCTCGGCCTCACGAACGCGCTCTATGTCGATGCCAACGGCAACGGGGCCTTCGAGGCGCCCGGCGTGGTCGTCGTTCCCTGACGGCTCGCCGCCTTGCCGCGCTGGCACTAGTCGCAGCGACCTGCCTCGGCATCCCGCGTGAAGCGGGGGCGGCCGGGGATGCGCCCGCGCCCGCAGCGGGCGGCGAGGCTCTGGTGCGCGCTCTCGAGGCTGGGGCGCAGCTCGTCGTCGGCCTCGTGATGGATCCTCGCCCGCTGGACCAAAGCGGCTGGACGGCGAGGCTGCAGGTCGAGCAGGTTCTGGCGGGTCCGGCTCAGCCCGGCCAATCGCTGCAGATCGGATGGGAGGAGCTGGCCCGGTCGCGGCCGCCACGGTTTACGGCCGAAAGCAGGGCCGTCGTTGCCCTCGGCCCACTGCCGGCGAACTCGCTCTGGCGGCAGCGCTTTCCGACGCCTGGGGCACTCGCGGTTGCAGGCGATGGCCAGGCCTTCTTGCGCGAGCCCGACGCCGCGACGCTCTCCCTGCTCGAGCGCTGGTCCAAGATCGGAACCTCCGAGCGCGAAGGACCGGCTGGCGTCGCTGCGCTCGCTGCGCTTTGGGCCGGGGCGGCCCCTCCGGTAGCCGAGGGTGCTCTCGCCCGTCTCGCGGAGATCCCCGGCCTCGACGGCAAGGTCTATGGCGAGGGAGCGAGCACGCTGGCGTCGGGACTGGCCGGCCCCTCGCGTCCGCTCCCGTTGCGGGAAGGCGTCGTCCGGCTCGCGGGCGAGCGGCGGCTCTTTGCGCTCCAGCCCGCCCTCGAGAGCCTCTCCCGCCGCGGCGATCCGCTCGAGGCCCCGGCCCTCGATGCACTCGGCAAGATCTCGCTTGGGCTGCCTCCCGAGCGTGTTCGGGGCCTGCTCTCCCGGCCGGAGGCCGCGATCCGGGTGGTCGGCGTCCGCTGGGCTCGCGGGCCGCTGCTCGAAACCGTGTCGGTGATGCTGAAGGGCGACATCTCTTCCGAAGTGCGCACAGCAGCGGTCGTCGCTCTCTTCGATCAGCAGGGAATGACGGCCTTCGACGTGGCAGCGCAGGGCCTCTTCGATCCGGATCCTGCCGTCCGCGCTGCGGCCGCGAGGCGTATCGGTGAGATCGGCCCGCCAGCCGTACCTGGCCTTCTGGCGCTGTTGCAGACGCGGGCCATGCCGGGGGCTGCCGCTCCGATCGCTGCACTTTCTTTGGCGGGCAACGAGGGCCGTACCGCCGTGCAATCGATCGCGGCGACGCATCCAGACGAAAAGGTCCGCGCCGCTGCACGACTGGCGCTCGGGAAGCTGGGGGGCGGAAGGTGATCACTCCAGCTCGAGGCTAAAGCGCTCGAGCCGAGCCGGGGCCAGGCCTTCGGGATCGAGTGCGACGCTGAGGGCACGCGCAACCGGATCCAGCCAGACGCAGGCCCGGTGCTCCAGCGCGTCGTCCGCCGCATCGGTTCCAGCGTGCTTGCCAGCGCAGGAGCCGTCCTCGCCCAGCAGGGCCGCTAGCAGCTCAGACTCGTCTGCGAGGGTTTCGGCTGCCAGCGAGTCAGCGTCCACCAGACGCCGTCTTTCCTCGTCGAGCTCGACACCGGCCTGCCTCCCGCCGGCGTCGGCGAGCAGGATCGTGGCTCTCCCATCCGACGGACGGCTCAGACACCATTCCACGGCCGTATCCACGCGGTCGAAACGCTCGAGGCATTGCTGTACGAAGAGCAGAGCCGGAGCGCGGCAGGCGGCCTCGGCACGAAATCCCGTGCCTGGCTGGAGGGCGAGGCCCGGCGGGGCCAGCAGCACGGCAAGCCCCGCCGCATTTACGCCGCCGAGGCAGGATGCGAGCCATGGCAGCGTGAGCTCGAGGCTTGCGAAGCCACCCAGCGGATTGCTGCGACGGACGACCGGCACGGAGCAGCGGTCGGCGGAGAGGTCGAAGCGGCCGGCGAGCAGAGCCCGCGGGCTCCTCGTCGCCAGCGCACGCGCCGGACGGAAAAGAAAAGCGGGCTCGCACGAGGCGCGTGCCAGCGCGATGACCAATGCCTTGCGCTCGACACCCGCACCGCGTGCGAGGCCTGCCATGCGCTCGGCGAGATGCGGGAAATGCCTCTCCACGTCGCGCCCGAGATCGGCGATGCCCGTATCGATGCGCCTCTCGCGCAGGATGCGACCGAGCTCCGCGTCCACGCCCTCGCCCATCGCACGCCCCTGGTCGAGGCCCAGGTCTCGGGGCGCTCCGGCGCAGTCGATGCGCACGTCCTAGCGCTCGTGCCGGATGGCGGGCTGCAAGGCCTCGTTCAGCGAGCCCGTCCGGTAGCCCTCGAGATCGAGGCAGACCCAGCGGAAGCCGAGAGGCTTCAAGGCCGCGACGATCGCCTGCGCGATGGACGGCTCGAGCGCAAACGAAAGCTCCCCCGGGTCGACCTCTACGCGAGCCACCTCGCCGTGATGCCGCAATCGAACCTGGCGGAAGCCCATTGCGCGCAGCAGCTCCTCGCCGCGCTCGACCTGGCGCAGCCGTGTCTCGGTCACCTCCGTGCCGTAGGGCAGTCGCGAAGAGAGGCACGCCGACGCGGGCAAGTCTGCCGTCGGCAGGCCCGCCGCGCGCGAGAGCGCTCGGATCTCCGTCTTGGACAGAGCCACGTCGAGGAAGGGCGAGAGTACGCCCGCCTCGCTTGCGGCGCGGTGGCCCGGACGGAAGTCCCCCAGATCGTCGGTGTTGACGCCATAGGCGACGGCGCCAAAGCCGAGCTCGTCGCGCAGCCGCAGCAGCACGCCGAAGAGCTCGCTCTTGCAGTGGTAGCAGCGGTCGCTTGCGTTGCGGCGGTAGCTCTCCCGCTCCATCTCGTGCGTCTCTACGAAGCGATGCGGAATCTCGAAGCGCGCTGTCACCGTTTCAGCCATGGCGCGATGGCTGGCCGGATACGAGGCGGAGACCGCGGTGACGGCGAGTGCTCGCGGCCCGAGGGCGCGGTAGGCAGCCAGCGCGAGGTAGCTCGAGTCGACGCCGCCGGAGAAGGCGACCAGCACGCTCTTCGCCGTGCGCAGCCGATCTTCGAGGGCGCGCTCCTTTTGCGCGAGATCACTGAGCGGGGGGGCCACGCTTCGAGGTTAAGCAGCGCAAGCGATGGGGGCAAGGATGCGCAGCGCGGCGGCGGCTCTATCCTCGACGCGAAGGGGGGGAGTCTCGTGGCGAAGCTCAGGGTGGGTTTGCTCTTCGGGGGCCGGTCTGTGGAGCACGAGGTCTCGATCGCGTCGGCGACATCGATCCTTGCTGCGCTCGATCCGGCCCGCTATGACGTGACGCTCGTCGCCGTCGACCACGAGGGCCGCTGGCACGCCGGATCGTCGGCGCTGCCGCCCGAAGCTGCGCTTCGAGGCGACGAGGTGATGCTGCCGGCCCTACCCGGCATGCAGTCGTTGATTTCGACACCAAAGAGCGTCGGAAGCCAGACACTGCCTCTCGACGTGATCTTCCCCATCATCCACGGGACGGGCGGCGAGGACGGCTCGCTGCAGGGGCTGCTCGAGCTCGCCGGCGTGCCCTACGTCGGGGCCGGCGTGCTGGGCTCCGCCGTGCAGATGGACAAGGACGTGACCAAGCGGCTGCTGGAGGCGGCCGGCCTGCCGGTGGTGCCGGGGTGCGTGCTGCGCGGGCCGGACGCCGCGCGGCGGGATGGCTTCCCCGAGATCGTGCGCAAGCTCGGGCTGCCGCTCTTCGTGAAGCCGGCCGACCTCGGCTCCTCCGTCGGCATCACCAAGGTCAAGCGCGCCGAAGATCTCGCGGGCGCCGTAGCGGAAGCCTTCCGCTACACGCGTAAGGTCCTGGTCGAGCAGGCGGTGGACGCGAGAGAGATCGAGGTCGCCGTGCTGGGTGGCGAGCCGCCCCAGGCCTCGCTGCCGGGCGAGATCGTGCCCAAACGAGAGTGGTACGACTACGAAGCCAAGTACGTCGACGAGGACACGGATCTCCTGGTGCCGGCACCGCTGCCCGAGGCCACGATCGCCGAGGCCCAGCGCCTGGCGCTCGCGGCCTTCCGCGTCGTCGAGGGCGAGGGCCTTGCGCGCGTGGACTTCTTCCTCGACCGCCGGACAGGCAGGCTCTATCTGAACGAGGTCAACAGCCTCCCGGGCTTCACCGAGGTCTCCATGTTCCCGCGCCTGTGGAGGGCGACGGGGCTCAGCTATCCCTCCCTGATCGACCGCCTGATCGAGCTCGCCCTCGAGAGGGGGCACGCACGCGCGGCCCTCGAGACGACGTACCGCGGCCGCACGGCCTGAGCCCGGATCCCGCTGAGGCAGGGAGAGAACAAAGAAAGGCGGCCACCCCGTTGCCGGAGTGGCCGCCCATCGAGGCCGAGAATCGAGCCGAAACAGTCGGCTACTTGCTCATCCGCTTGCGGCCGACGATCGCGAGGCCCGCGACGCCCGAGGCCAGCAGCAGCAGGGTGCCCGGCTCCGGGATGAACGTCAGCTCCATGACCGCAAACATCGGGAGCTGGGCCGAGGCGCCGATGTTGGTCGAGATCGTGACCGGCGACACCAGCTTGATGTGCCCGCCGGAGAGCGGCGAGCCGCTCACGCTAACCAGGCCAGTGGATGAGTTGGCCGTGGCCACGCCCGTTGTCCAGATGTTGCCGGGCACGGTCACGTTCACGAGACCAACCACGGCGATCGGAGTTCCGCCGAGGCCCACGCCGTTCACGCCGGCCGTGGTGAAGGGCACCGACACGTTCGCCGGCGGGCCCGCGCAGGCCGCGAAGAGGCAGATCTCCGCAACGCCCTTGATGGCCATGGCACCGCCGCCGATCGCGTCGACGCCCGTGAAGTTGCCTACGCCGTTCGTCGCCCCCTTCATGAAGAGGCCGGCGATCGGGAAGGCAGCCGGATCAGTCACGGGCACTTCGCCCGTGAAGTTGAAGATTCCGGCGGTGAGGCCGGAGATGCTCGTCGCCGTCACGTCGGCGCCGCCGGTTCCGTTCCAGGCCAGGGTGATCCCGGGCAGCGCGCTGATGGTGATCGAGAGCGAAGCGGCCGAGAGTGTCTGCACCACCGCGTGGGCGGGCTGAGCGGCGCCGACGCCGAGGAAGAGGCCCATGGCCGCAGCCAGGCTAAACAACTTGCGCATGGAAGAGCTCCTTTATTGACGTTCCTGAAGGGCCCGAGCACGCGCCCGGGTACAGCACCGTGTCTAGGGGGTTAGTGGCCGGCAGAGCGAAAAAGTGTCAGGGAAAATGCGGGATGGGGCGAAGTCTCCACTGTTTCCGGCCGTTCATACCCCTGGGGGGCGCTGCGGCCTCTCTGGCCGCTGCGTATACTACCGCGTTCCGCCGAGATCTCCGCCGAGAAAAAGGGATGGAGGGCTTCCCGTCGATGCAGGAAACCACAGCATCTCCGCACCGGATCTTCGTCGCCCTCGGCCTGGCGCTGCTCCTCGCCGGCTGCGGCTCCAGCGTCGACTCTCGCCTCGACGAGGTCCGGGCTCTCCAGGACAAAGGGCAGTTCAACGAGTCGATCGAGCCCCTGCGCTCGATTCTCGCCGAGGCGCCAGACCTACCGGAGGCCAACCACCGCCTCGGCGTAGCGCTGGTACAGACCGGCCAGCCGAGCCTTGCCGTCTGGCCGCTGGAGAAGTCGGCGAGCTCGGGAGAGTTCGCCGTCACGTCCGGCCTGCTGCTGGCCTCGGCCTTCCTATCGATCAACGCCCAGGACGATGCGATCCGGGTGGCCTCCCACGTGCTCGAGGTGGACCCCGAGCGTGCGGCGGGCCTACGGATCCGCGCACAGGCGCAGCTCGCGGCGGGCCGAAAGGTCGAGGCCCTCGCCGATGCGAAGCGCCTCGCCGAGATGCTGCCCGACGACTACCAGGCAGCCGTCCTGCTCGGCACCATCCTCGCGGATCAAGGCCAGCTCGCCGAGGCCGAGCAGACCTTTCTCCGCGTCAAAGAGCTCGGCACGAAGAGCGGCGACCCGGCGCTCGCGGCACGGGGCTGTCTTGCGCTCGCCCTCTTCTTGGCCACGAAAACCCGGGACCAGGGACGCGCGGAGCAGGAGTACGAGGGCTGCCTCGCGAGCTATCCGACGGAGCCGCTCGCGCTCCAGCTCGCGACCCAGTTCTACGACTCAACGAAGCGCTCCGAGAGGGCGACCGCGCTCTGGCAGCACGCCGTAGACGAGGCGCCCGAGAATCTCTCGTTCCGGATGATGCTCGCCGAGCGCATGGCGGCGACCGGAAAGGGAGACGAAGCGCAGGCGCTCCTTACGCAAGCCGCGGAGTCTTTCGGCACGCCGGGCGCCTGGCAGGTGCTCTCGGATTTCCAGCGCCGTCACGGCCGCCCCGAGGATGCTGCCCGCTCGCTCGAGCGCGC
>CAYGXT010000131.1:0-7697 GCA_964353695.1 uncultured Myxococcaceae bacterium | reverse complement strand
CCCGGCGACACCACGCAGGCCTCGAGTCTCGTGACGGCCGTGACGGGCCTGCTAAGCGGGAGCGCCGTCTTGTCGTAGGACGACGGATACGCGCCTTCCGGAACTCCGAAGCCGGCGCTGGTGAAGGGCAGCGGGACGAGCTCCGCGTCGGCGAGGGCCAGGGACGGAATGAAAATCAACGAGATCGCGAACCGTCGAATGAGAGTACGCAGCATGGCGCAAGCCTCCACTTCAATCGGAGCAGTATCCCATTTGCTGCGTCAAGACATCAAGCCCGAAGCGGAGCGAAACTCTGGCGTGGATCATGCGCCGGTAATGGCGCATGCGGGATCGGAGGCACAGGGGAAGGATCCCCTTTGCGGCATTCGCCGGAGCATGAGGCGGATCCGTCGCGCGGGTCGGCTCCCTGCGGCCTACTCGATCTCCTCGATCGCCAGCGGGAACTTCGACATCAATTCGCAGCCGTCTTTGCGCAGCACGATGGCGTTTTCGTAGCGGAAGCCGATTTCGTCCTGCGGGCAGACGTACTGCAGGGCGGCGATGACCATCTCGTTCGCCTGGTAGCCGTGCGAGGAATCAGTCCAGTACGGGACTGCTTGTTTGACTTCGGCGCCGACCTTCCACTCATCGCCCCACAGTCCGATGCCGTGCTCGACCCCGGGCAGCATGAATTCCGCGCAGCCGCGCTCGGCGGCCAACGCCTGCATCTCGACGAGTAGCCCGGCAGGAGTCTTGCCGGCCCGATAAGTTGCGAGCAGGTGGCTGACCAAGGCGACGAAATTGTCGGCGTGCCAGCGCTGCCGCTTGCTGGCCGGTGCGATCAGGTAGTTGTGTGAATGATCGCCGAGGCCAAGCTTGAACATCGAGTGCAGATCGAACATGCACGGCTCGCCCGCTGCCAGCCTTTTCTCGGTCGGCGGCGTGCAGGCGCCGAGTGCCGTACGCCACCCGGTGGCAATCTCGTTCAAGCCAGCGAAATTCCACTCCGAGACGCTCCCTGCTCGGCGCATGGCCAGCGCGGCAATGCCGCCCACCTCGGTCTCGGTGATCGTGTTCCAGCCACCCTGGGTGACAGCGTCCTGCACCGCCTGGTGCCCGGCATCGCAGATTTGGCCCGCCTTGCGGAAGCGATTGATCGTGCCTTCGTCCTTGATCAGCGACACGCGGTCGATAATCTCATGCGCATCCACCAGGTCGACACCCGGCAGGTTCTCCTGCAACGCCGCATGCTCGTAGCGGGTCAGATATCCCTCCGGCGTAAAGACCGAGATCCCATCCTCATACGCAACCCGGCCCCGCTTGATGCCCAGCCTCTCTTTGATCGCCTTGGCGATGTTCGGGATCGGCTCCATTCCAGGGAGGCCGAGGTAGCCGAGCACGTGGTCTGCATCCAGCCAGGTCTCGCTCGAGATTCGGGCGCAATCGATGAAGAAGGTGAACAGGAACGGCATGCCTTCGGCGGGGATCAGCAGGTAGCTACGCCAAGGCACGAAGGCGTCGGCAATCCAGCTCAGCGTCCGCGGGCGCGAGCCAAGATAGGCGTCGATCCCGGCCTTCTGCATCGCGGCTTGCACGTCCCGCACGCGCTGCGCAGAGTCGATGAAATACGGATTACTGCGATCCGTAATTGCGAGCTTCCCTGCCATGGCATTACCTCCGGGCACGCTGTGTATGAATCTGATGGTCTGGTCGGCTGCGGATGCCCATGCCGCGCGTCACATCGGCACGGATCAGGGGCTGGCAGAGCATCGCGGCATGAGCATCGAGGGCGGCTGGGGTCACCAAGTTGCCGCCGACGAACCGGAGGCGCAGTTCGTGGATGCCCTGGTCCGCCACCTGCCCGCGGAGCGAGTCGGGAGAACCGGGCTCATGATGGGCCAGGAGCGGGCTTCTCAGGAGTGTTAGCCGCGCGCGCTGCGGCGTTGCATCCATCGCGTAGACGTCGGGGCAGACGACGCCGATCCGCCGTCCTCCGCCGAACTCCAGGAGCGACCATTCCCGCAGCGGCCTCTCGCATCCGTCCAGTGGGCGTCGCAAATGATGCCCGGGAATCCCGTCGGTTCGGTCCTCGGCCGGATCGCCGAAAGGCAGCACGAGCTTGAGCACCTGGCGCCTGGCTCGCCAGTGGATGCGCAGCAGCACGTCCACTGAGGGCCAGTCGGCGTACACGCGCGTCTCCGCCCACAGCAGGCTGTCGCCGATCGCACCCTTCCGGATGAACGAGGCCATCAACGGTCCCTTGTCCACGATCACGGCCGACTCCCAGACGGCCACGGCGCCCGGACCTTCTTGGTAGCGGTCGATGCCGTGCGACCAGGTATCGGTGGGATCGTCCAGGAGTTCGAGCCGCGCTTCCAAATCGTTCGAGTCCGGCCACCCCATTCGGCCGCGAACATCGGCCCAGGTTCCGGACTCATTGGCAATCCTATCTTCCGAAGCGCGAACGGCAGGGGGAGAGAGGGTCTGCGGGCCATCGGGAGACCCCAGTCGCAGCACGCGCAGGGATGCCGGCGGAACCTTCAACCGCAGCAGCAGTTGAGGTCTCCATTGCGGCGGAAGGACGGCCTCACCCTCGATGGTCTGCGCGGGCACCCGCTTGCCCTTCTCGTCGGTCAGCGTGAGGTTCGGAGACTGCGACCGCCAGTCGAGCCAGGGCTCGAAGCCGGTGTAGCCGTCGAAGTGCAGGTCCGTGGCGTTGAAGAACACGATGCGCTGCTGCTCGTCATCGCCCAACTCTACCGCCATCCGCCGGACGGCGTGGTGGACGATCTCATCGGCGACGGCGCGGGCCTGGCCCAGTTGTGCATCAACCGCCGGATAGGCGGATGGGATGCATGTCCCGCCAAGCGTGTCATGAAACTGATGCGTGCAAACTCGCTGCCAGGCCTCGGCCAGCCGCCGGCGGTCGCCGTGGTCCGGACGGGGATCCTTCTCGATCGCATTCTCCGCCTGGCGCAGCATCCTCTCACTGGTCCTGACCGCAGTCTTCACAGCGCGGTGGACGGTGTAACACCCGACCGCGTGGTGTTGCAGCTCGCCCGTGACCAACGGCAGCGTCTCGAGCTTGGATGCAACGGCTTTGAAGAACCGTGAGGGCGTCGAAAAGACCAGCTTGCAGCCCTCAATCGCATCGGCGTTGGCCTGGCACCAGGCGATCTGGCGCTCTGTCGGTCCGCCGCCGTGATCCCCCAGTCCCACGAAACACATCGTGTGCTCGATGCCTGGCGGCAGCTCAACGAGACTGGCGCGGACATGGTCCTGGTTGAGATCGCCCGTGGAATACGAACCCGCAATGCGGAAGGTGAAAACCTCCGGCCCGTCCTCGAAGCCTCGCCAGCGAAACAGGCGCGCCGGGAGCTTCATCTCGTGTTCCTGCGGCCGCATCATCACGTAGTACTTCTGGCCGGCCGCCCGTATGTAGGCTGGCAGCGTGGCCGCGTGGCCAAAGGAGTCCACGTTGTAGGCCACCTGCGAAAACCGCCGAAAGCGCCTGAGGAAGTACTCCTTGCCAGCGGCGATCTGCCGCTGGAATCCCACGCCGCTCGGGAAGTTGCAGTCGGGCTGAGTCCACCAGCCGCCGACCAGCTCCCAGCGCCCGGAGCGCACATGGCGCCGGATTCGTCTCAGAAGTTCGGGGTCTGTCTGCTCGATCTGCCGATAGACCCAGGCTTCGCCCTGACTGAACATCAGGTCCGGGTGCCGGTCCAGCAGGTTGCAGGCGCTGTGGCAGGTGGCGAGCGATACGTCCAATCCCTCTTGCCACGGCCAAAGCCAGATCGGATCGATATGCGCGTTGAAGATCAGATGGACTGTGGTCCTCATGGAATGGATTCTCCAGCGGCGTCGATGACTAGCAGGCCACGCTTTTGACCGGAGCTCGAATCCACGGTGTCGACCGCTTCGAAAAGGCGCTCGGTCGAGACGAGCCACGGCTGGTACGCGCGGTTCACGTCGAGGACGAGCACGAGATCCTCGTGCTCGAGATAGCCGCCGATCGGCGAATGGTGGCCTCCGCCCGTACCGAAGAGCGGACCGCGATGAAAATTTACGAGCATGCGCCGAGATGGATCGTTTGCTTCTCGCATCGCAGCGCGAAACGCCGCGAGATCGAGATTGCGCAGCACGTGCACGCGCTCGGCCCCCACGCGTCGACGTGCTACGTCCGCGAGCGCGTCGAGCGTCAGACCCTTGGGCAGGTAGCCGAGGTAGGTCTTCACTCCCGCTCCCTCGAGGATCGTCTCCTGGGATGCGACGCCTCCCGTAGAGCGAATCAGGTTCGCGAGGCTCGTCGGTCCGCAAAGACTCCCGTTGCCCTGGAATTCGAGGTCGACGGCGCGGTAGCGCGACGCAACGGGAAGCGACCAGGCGCGATCGAGCGCTGCGGCGTCCTGGAAAATTGCCGCCTGGCGAATCGATGCGACGTGCGCGTACGCAGAATCCGGTCGCGTCGCGACGACGTAGCCTGCGACTCCCAGGCCCGCCGCGACCGCGAGGACGACGGCTACACCGCGTCCGAGCCGATGGAGAGGCTTGGTCATCGAATCTCGCCCACAATGAGGTGCGACCGCTTCAAGAGCGGGTCGCCCGTCGAGCGGAAAATTTACGTCCGGGTAGGCGATTCGTTGAGCACCGTAAACGGCTCGGTGCGGCGGACGAATGCGGCGAGAAGAGATCCCATCGTCTCCTGCTGCGAGCGGTAGCGCTCGCAGCGCCCACTGCTTGCCCTCGTCGGCGCCTCCCGCGCGGCAGCGGCGCTGCCGCGCGGGGGTCCTACCTACTGCCTACGAGTGGCCGGAGCCCTCGGAGTGATGACCCGGGTCCAGGTCGTCATCCAGGCCGTTGTTGTCGTCGTCCACGTCGTCCACGTCATCCACGCCGTCGTCGTCGTCGTCGTCGTCCACGTGGTTGGGGCTTCCATCGTTGTCGGCATCGTCAACGCTGATCTTCTCCGCCACGAGGCCGCCGCCCTCCTGGACCTCCACCTCCGCGTGGGTCCCGGCGCCGTTCGGGGTGTCGATCACCGCCTTGAGGCTCGCGCAGTCCTGCGGGCCTTCGAAACGGGTCTGGTCATTGACTGCGATCGTGAGGCCGAGCACGACGATGCTTCCGTCAGCACCGCCCGCCGGACACGTCAGCGAGGCGATCGCTCCCCGGATCTCGCTGTCGAGGTCGCTGTTGGGGTCGCTGTCGGTCCCGTCCACGTCGCCGTCGTCATCGCTGTCCACGTCGTTGGGGTCGCTTCCCACCGCGTCCTCGTCGCCATCGCTGAGGCCGTCGTCATCGGAGTCGGCATCGAGGGGCTTCGTCCCGTCCGCGACCTCGGTGGCGTCGGAAACCCCGTCGTTATCCGAATCGAAGTCGCGCGGGAGGGTGCCGAGAATCTTGCGCTCGCGACAGTCGCTGAGGCCATCATGGTCGGAGTCGCCGGTCCCCTTGGCTGCCAGCCGCGCATCGGCGGCCGCACACTGGCCGGTGTCGGGGTTCGTCGCCTCAGCATGGCTGGGGATCCAAAGCAGGCACGCAGCCACGCAGGCCTGCGCAAGAACTCGGTGAACGGTCATCGTGGTCTCCCTCTATCGATCCTGAATTTGCTCCGGCGATTCGCCTACCGACCTGTTCGGGAGGGCACCGGACTATGCCGATAACCGTACACCTCGGGCCGACTACTGACAAGAGATTAAATAGGGGGGGGGAAGATAAATAGGAGGCGGGACCAGGCGAAATCCCCACAGTAACGGTGGAAGGGCAAGCCCGGCGGCCGAGTTCTTGATCGCGAACTACGACGCGATCAGCCGCACCGAGTGGCTCTTGACCGCGATCCACGCGCGTGCGCCCGTCGCGAGGCCGAGGGCAGTCACAGCCCCTGGCGTGAGCCGTGCGAGCCACGAGGTTGCGGGCTCTGTCGTCTCGAGCCGGAGCGTGAAGTCGGCCCCGACCCGCTCGGCTGCGACGACCTGCGCGGCGTAGACGTTGCGCGCAGACAGGCCCGACGGCAGCGTGGTCGCGACCAGAACGTCTTCGGCGCGGATCGCCAGCGTGATTGCCGATCCGGCTGGCCGTGCCAGAACGAGTGGGATCGCGATCGATAGTCCGCCGCGCACGGCGACGCGCGTTACGCCTGCGCCCTCGTCGTGGCTCTCGATGCGTCCCGCAAAGAGGTTCTCGATCCCCTCTTCGGCCGCTCGCATGAACGCCGGCGTCGAGAGCAGATCGAGGGGGCGGCCCTCGGCCTCGACGCAGCCATCGCGAAGCAGCAACACATGATCGGCAAGCAGCAGCGCCTCGCCGACGTTGTGCGTGACGTAGAGCATCGGGACCTTCCACTCCTCGCGTATGCGGAGCAGGTAGGGGACGATGCGTTCGCGCAGGGCGACGTCGAGCGAAGCCAGCGGCTCGTCGAGGAGCAGCAGTCGGGGATCGGTTGCGAGGGCGCGAGCCAGCGCCACGCGCTGCTTCTCTCCCCCGGAGAGCGACCCAGGATGGCGGTGCAACAAGCCGCCGAGGTCGAGGGTCTCGATCGCCGTCTCGACGCGCGCCCCGCCACCGCGCGCGCCGAAGCGCACGTTCGCGAGGGCCGTGAGGTGCGGAAAGAGGCCAGGATCCTGCGGCACGTAGCCTACGCGCCGGCGCTCCGGCGCGAGCGAGACGGATCGCTCGTCGTCGAGAAAGACTTGCCCCCCGACGACGATCCGGCCGCGGGCCTTCGGCCGAAGGCCCGCGACGGACTCGAGCAGCGACGTCTTGCCGGATCCGGAAGGGCCGAGGATGGCGGTCACGCCGTCGCCGAGCTGCGTCTCCACGCGCAGCGTGAAGCGAGGCAGGGGGAGCTCGACCCGGATCTCGATCACGCCGCGGCCCTTCGAGCGCGGCTGCGAGTGAACCACTCGGTCGCCCACAACGCCGTGAAGGCCAGGGCAACGGTCACGCCGGCAAGCGCAATGGCCCGATCGTCGCGGCCGATCTGGTTGTCGTGAAAGATTGCCAGCGCGAGGGTGCGGGTCTTGCCGGGGATGTTTCCGGCCAGCATCACGGTGGCGCCGAACTCGCCGAGGGCGCGGCTGAAGGCGAGAACGGTACCCGCCAGCACCCCCCGCCACGACAGCGGCAGCGTGACACGGAAGAACGCTGCGGCGGGGCTGCAGCCGAGCGTTCGCGCCAGGCCAACGAGGCGGACGTCCACCTCCTCGAACGCCGTGCGGGCCGAGCGGACGAGGAGCGGAAAGCTCATCACCGCAGTCGCCACGAGGACCGCCCGCCAGGTGAAGACGATCTCGATGCCGCGGTCCGCGAGAAAGCCGCCGAGGGGCGCGTTACGCGAGAGCAGCTCCAGCAGGAAGATGCCGACGGCCGTCGGCGGCAGCACGAGGGGCAGCGACAGCACGGTCTCGATCAGGCCCTTGCCCGGCCCGCGCCAGCGGGCCAGAAAGAGCGCCGCGAGCAGGCCGGGCGGCAGGATGAGGAGCGTCGAGAGAGCCGCGATGCGCAGGGTGAAGAAGACGACCCCGAGCTCTTCGTCGGTCAGCACGCGCTACTTCGGACCGAGAACGATGAAGCCGTGTTTCTCGAAGACGCGAGTGGCCTCCGCAGACCGGAGCCGCTTCACGAACGCGCGGGCGGCGGGATTCCGCGAGCTGGAGACCGCTGCAACGACGTACAAGATGCTCGGGCCCTCGGCCTTCGGCACCTCGAAGGCGATG
>CAYGXT010000130.1:0-7718 GCA_964353695.1 uncultured Myxococcaceae bacterium | reverse complement strand
CGGCGGGTGTCGCGCCTGCTGCACACGCCGTTGATGTCGCTCACGAACGCGATCTCGGCGATCGCGGTGGTGGGCGCCATTCTCGTCACCGGCTCCGACTACCCCTCCCACATCCGGTTCCTCGGCGCTGTCGCGCTCTTCGCGTCGATGACCAACATCGTGAGTGGCTTCCTGATCACCAACCGCATGCTCAAGATGTTCAAGACCCGCGACGGCGACAAGGCAGGGCGCAAGTGACGCCGACGCTAGTGCAGCTAGCCTATCTGCTAGCGAGCGCGCTCTTCATCTTTTCACTCCATTGGATGAGCGATCCCAAGACCGCGCGCCGCGGCGTCCAGTCCGGCGTCGGCGGCATGCTGATCGCCATCGTGGCGACCTGGGCACAGCCGGACATCATCGTCCACCACGCCTGGATCGTGATCGCGCTCGTGCTCGGCGTGGCCGTCGGGTGGCCGCTCTCGCGCGTGCCGCTGACGGCGGTCCCGCAGCGCACCGCGCTCTCGCACGCGTTTGGCGGTCTCGCCGCGGGCCTGGTCGGGACCGCCAAGTACTATCTGTGGCTCTCGGAGGGACCCGAGAATCTGACGGCCTTCCGCATGCTCGCGATCCTCGCTGAGATCGTTTTGGGCTATCTGACCTTCACCGGCAGCCTGATGGCCGCGGGCAAGCTCCAGGAGTTCAAGTGGGTGCCGCAGCGGCCGGTCACCTATCCGGGGCAGAACGTAATCAACCTCGGCTTGCTGCTCGTGGCCGTGGGGCTCGGCGCCTTCCTCGTCTACGACCCGACTGCGGCGGTGGGGGCCACAATCTTCCCCCTCATCATCACCCTCGCGCTGATCTTCGGCGTCCTCCTGATCATTCCGATCGGCGGCGCCGACATGCCAACGGTGATCTCGATGCTGAACGCGTACGCCGGCCTCTCCGCCGTCGCGATGGGCTTCGTCCTCGACAACAAGCTCCTGATCACGGCGGGCGCGCTCGACGGCTCGAGCGGTCTCATCCTCTCCATCATCATGTGCCGCGCCATGAACCGCTCGTTCACCAACGTACTCTTCGGGGCCTTCGGCCAGGTCCAGCCCGCGAAGGCGACCGGAGAGGAGAAGAGCTACAAGTCCGAGTCGGTCGAGGGCGCAGCGCAGATCCTCGAACAGGCGAACCTGGTCGTCATCATTCCGGGCTATGGGATGGCGGTGGCGCAGGCCCAGCACAAGGTGCGCGAAGTATACGATCAGCTCCGGAACCGCGGCATCACCGTGAAGTTCGCGATCCATCCGGTTGCGGGTCGCATGCCGGGTCACATGAACGTGCTCCTGGCCGAGGCCGAGATCCCCTACACGGATCTCGTCGAAATGGACGACATCAATCCCGAGATGCCTCAGTGCGACGTCGCGCTCGTGATCGGCGCCAACGACGTCGTGAACCCGGCGGCCGGGACCGACAAGACGAGCCCAATCTACGGGATGCCGATCATCGCCGCCCACAAGGCGCGCACCGTGTTCGCGATCAAGCGCAGCAAGAATCCGGGCTTCGCCGGCATCGACAACGAGCTCTACTTCGGCGAGCACACTTGGATGCTCTTCGGCGACGCCAAGACCGTCGTCGGCGAGCTGGCGAAGCAGCTTTCGGGCGGCTCCGGCATGCATTGACCGCATCGCGACGCCGTCCTGTTCTGGCTACAGCCCGGCTTCGCCTGAAGAGCGGCACCGCGCTAGGTTGCCGCGCATGAAGTACCTGCACACGATGGTCCGCGTCACGGACCTGGACCAGTCCCTCGATTTCTACTGCAACAAGCTGGGGCTCGTGGAGCTGCGCCGCCACGCCAGCGAACGCGGGAGATTCACACTTGCATTCCTGGCAGCACCGGGCGATGAGAGCGCGCAGCTCGAGCTGACCTGGAACTGGGACCCCGAGCAGTACACGATGGGCCGCGCCTTTGGCCACCTCGCCTACGAGGTGGATGACATCTATGCGCTGTGCGCCCGGCTGATGGAGGCGGGCGTCACGATCAACCGCCCGCCACGCGACGGGTACATGGCCTTCGTTCGTTCCCCGGACAATGTATCGGTCGAATTGCTGCAGAAAGGCGCGGCACTGCCACCCCGCGAACCCTGGGTGTCGATGCCCAGTATCGGGATCTGGTAAAGCTCAGCCCGCGATGTAGCGCCTCAGATCCGCGATCTCGTGGCGCTGCTCATCGATGACGGCCTTGACGCAGTCGCCGATCGAGATCATGCCGATGAGGGCGCCGTCTTCCACTACTGGCAGATGGCGGATGCGCTTCTCGGTCATCAGCGTCATGCAGTCGTTGACGGTGTTCTGCGGGGCTACCTCGATGACCGGCGCGCTCATGATCGTGACGACGGTCGTTTCGTTCGAGTTCCGGCCCATCAGCACGACCTTGCGCGCATAGTCGCGCTCCGAAACGATGCCGACGAGCTTGCCGCCGCGCAGCACCGGCAGGGCGCCGACGAAATGATCGGCCATGAGCTGGATCGCCGTGCGGACCGCGTCGTCGGCGTCTACGGTGTAGATCGCGGACGGCTTGCCATCGAGCAGTTGCCGGACCGTGCGCATGTGGCCCCTCGGAAACCCGCCTGACAGGGGAATCTTACCCCGGTTCGCGTGCGGCACAACTGCGCCGCCTTTCAGGCGGGTTTGCGCGCGTGCCAGGCCGCGAGCAACTCCGCTTCGCGCTCGGGCGCGAACCCGGAACGCAGTTGGTCCCTGCGCTCGGCGGGGCGGCTCGGACATCTTTCCTCAATTCATTCGTAGGGCGGTCGGGTGGTCAAGCGAGGGTCATCGACGGGGCCTCCAACGGTGAAGTGGTAAAGGGATTGGAAGCGTCGGTCCTTCAGGCCAAGCAGCTCGTGTACCGGATCGTCGAAGTAGCAACCGATGCCGGTGGCGCGGACGCGAGCGGCTTCGGCTTCGAGGTAGAGAACCTGCCCAATCACGCCGGTTTCCCAGAACAAGCGGCGGTAAACCCACGCCCCATGTTCGCGCACCGGGGTTTCGAACTCGGCGATCATTCCCAGACTGAACGCGCTTGCTCCGGCGATTCCCTGGCCACAACTGATTTGCATGGCCACGCGGCGGGCGTCGCCGGCTTTCAGGAGATAAAGCGGGAATCCGTCGGGACATCGGTCGGGTTTGGTCCAAGCGAAGGTTGGGTCGCAGGCAGATCGGAGCTCGGCGAGCTTCCGCGGGTTGCGGATGAACATGTAGAGGCCCTTGGGAAGTCCTTCGACCAGGTGGACGAACAGCGCGAGGTGGACACAGGTTGGGGGCGGGAAGGTGTTCCAAGGCGGACGGTCCGCGCGGGGTAGGGTTCGATCGAGCATGAGAAAGAACTGGTCGGCGGTGATGGAGGTTTGGCCGTCGAATGCGACGGCGCTGCGGCGCTGGCGGATGATTTGCGTGGCTGAGGTCGCGGATCGGGCTGGTTCGATCGGGGGAGGGAACGTTGCGTTGGACTCGTCGAGCGGTGAGGCGTTATGACGAAAGCAGGCGTTGGCGACCTCGCCGATGATGGGCCAATCGGTGTGTTCGCTACTGAGAGGGTTGGCGCGGCCGGACCAAACGCCTCGCGGGATTTGCCAATTCGTGTGAACGGACGGCACTTGACCGTGGGCTTGCGCCCGCGGCTCTGAGAATCCCGGCGCGATACGAAGAAGCAGGTCGGGGTGCTCGCGATCGGCGGCCTTGAAGTCGGAGTCGCGGTCTAGACCGAGGAGCGCCGCGATCCGGGCGTCGTCGCAATCGAGGAGGCGGGCGTTCCAACCAAGCATCGCGGCGGCGATCGAGACGGCTGCGAGGGCGTGTCCGGCATCGTGCTGACAGTACCGGTAGGCGCGTTCGCCGTACTTCCAGGCTTCGCGCCAGTGGATCGAGGTCAGCCCGACGAGAAAGCCGCCTTCGTGCCATGGCAATGGCATGTTCGTCTCATCAACCAAGAAGGCTCCTGTCTGCGGACCAACAGCATTGCTCACAGAGCAGTGGCACAGGTCGAAGCTGCAGCGGCGTTCGAGGGCCTGCTCCTTTGGGGCGTAGTGGTAGACGGCGGGGGCGTCGTGCATTCCTTCGATGGGTCCGGCGACGAGGTAGCCCTCGGTGGGGTGCAGATTGCCGCTGGAGGGATTGATCCGCAGCGCCCAGCGCGAGCCTCCGTACTCCTTCCATGCGGAGAGGGCGAGGGAGAACTCGAACAAAGCCGAAATGGTCGCGAGGTTGACGGGTTGCGGGGCGATCGCACGCGGTCGAAAGAGGTCATCGTAGGTCGGGGACTGGGATTCGCCGGCGAGAATCAAGCGGTGCAGCGTCGCGCCTTCGTAGCGTCGGAAGGGGTCGGGTTGGTTGGCCCAGTCGAGGTAGCTGGGTGAGGCGGCGTAGCGGTTGCGATGATGCTTCGTGTGCTCGTGGTAGTCGAAGGCGATTTTCAGGTGGTCCATGAGGATGTCGAATGGTGAATGCGGAATGCGGAAACAACCTGCCTTCAGCATTCTGCATTCGTCATTCCGCATTCTACTTGCATTGATCGGTCTTGGCGGCGAAGACGAAGTCGCTTTCGGTCAGACCGTCGATTTTGTGGGTCCAGATTTCCACACGGACTTTTCCCCAGGTGAGGTGGATGTCCGGGTGGTGGCCTTGCTGGTCGGCCATGGCGCCGAGGCGGTTGACGAAGGCGAGGCCCAGGGCGAAGTCGGGAAAGGTGTAGGTCTTGGTGAGGTGGTGGCCTCTCTCGACGGTCCAGGCGTCGAGTTGGCGGAGAAGCTCTGCTTGTTGTTTCGCGTCGAGCGGGGGCTGGCCGCCTCGGCAGGGGACGCATTGCTGGCTTGCAAGATCGGACATTGAACAGGTTTCCGTGGCGTGCTCGCGAGAAGCCTGCTCCTAGGCGCGCGCGCAGCTGACCGGCCTGAGCGGCCGCGAGACTGCGAAGCTCGCGCTGTAGCGGGCGTTGGCCGCGTCGTCCGCGCGGCGCTGCAGGAAGAGGTCGATCGCTTCGCCGCTCTCGGCGCGGAGCAACGGAGTGCCGTCGGTCAGTGCGTCGCGTGCGTCGCCCCGGAACAGCAGCGTGAACTGATCGAGCTGAGCCGAGGTCGGCCCATCCTCCACGGCCACCAGCTCGAGGAAGCACGCCGGTCTGACTTCGAACCAGGTGCCGATGCGCTCGGTGAAGAAGGCGCGGCTGTACGGATCCGAACTTGTGCCGCTACTGGCGACCACGAAGGGCCCGAGAATCAGGACCGAAGCGCTCGCCTTGAGGAAATCCCGCCGTTGCATGGTCGCCCTCCCGAATGGGCCCATTCTATCACCGGGAGAATATCATGGACGCCCGAGGGAGTGCGGGCGTATGATGCCCGGCGAAGTTGTGGAGAGTGCCGTGGCGGAGCCCTTCCTGGCCGAGATCCGGATCATGAGCTTCCAGTACGCACCCAAGGGCTGGGCCCTCTGCAATGGGCAGCTCCTGCCGATCAATCAGAACCAGGCGCTGTTTTCGCTGCTCGGCACCACGTACGGCGGCGACGGGCGGGTGAACTTCGCGCTGCCGAACCTGCAGAGCCGCACGCCGGTGCACGCGGGCGATGGTCTCACGCTCGGCCAGACGGGTGGAGCCGAGGCGGTCACGCTCGCGCAGGGCGAGCTTCCCACTCACACGCATGGCCTCGTCGCGACGGCCGACGTCACGTCCTCGGCCGACCCGGCCGGCCGCGTGCCTGCAAAGAAGGCACGCTTTGGGTCTGACGTCTACAGCGTGCCCGCGAACCCGACGACGCTCGCGCCGGGCTCGGTGTTGCCGACGGGCGGAAACCAGGCGCATCTGAACCTGCAGCCCTTCCTTACCCTCAACTTCGTGATCGCGCTCCAGGGAATCTACCCGAGCCAGAACTGAGGACGCCGTGGCGCAGCCCTATGTCGGCGAGATCAGAATGTTCGGCGGAAACTTCGCGCCCGCGGGCTGGATGTTCTGCTCGGGCCAGCTGCTACCGATCTCGGAGAACGAGACGCTCTTCCAGCTGATTGGGACGACCTACGGCGGCGACGGGCAGGCCATCTTCGCGCTGCCCGACCTGCGCGGGCGCATTCCCATCCACCAGGGCGCCGGCCTCACGCTCGCCGAGTCGGGCGGGACCGAGAGTGTGACGCTTACGCAGAATCAGATCCCTGCGCACAGCCATGCACTCGTGGCGTCGGCGAACGCGGCACAGCTCAGCGCTGGGCCGAACGGAAGCGTGCTCGCGGACGCCGGGGCCACGCTGCTCTACGCAGGCGCCGCGCCGAGCATCTCGATGAGCGCGAGCGCAATCGGGGCCACGGGCGGGAGCCAGCCGCACGAGAACATGGCTCCCTACCTGTGCGTGAGCTTCATCATCTCGCTGTTCGGAATCTTCCCTTCGCAGAGCTGAGGAGCGCATGGCCGACCCCTTCGTCGCCGAGATCCGCATCGTGCCGTTTACGTTTGCGCCCAGGGGCTGGGCGTTCTGCAATGGCCAGATCATGCCCATCTCGCAGAACACGGCCCTGTTCTCTCTGCTCGGGACCACCTATGGCGGCGATGGCAAGACCAACTTCGCGCTCCCGAACTTGCAAGGCCGCTCGCCGATGCATCCAGGCCAGGGCCCCGGCCTCTCGCTGCACGACCTCGGCGAGGCGGGCGGGCAAGCCACGGTGACGCTCCAGCCCCCGCAGCTGCCCGCTCACAAGCATGGCCTCGCCGCCGCCGCGCAGAACGGCACCACCGGCACGCCGTCGCCGGCCGTCGCACTCGCGACGGCGTCGGCGGCGGTGTACGGGCCGCCGAGCGATCCGGTGGCGATGGCGGGCGAAGCGATCACAAGCGTCGGAGGCGGACAGCCGCACGAGAACCGCCAGCCCTTTCTAACGCTCCACTTCGTGATTGCGCTGCAGGGCGTGTTTCCGCCCCGGAGCTGAGCCGGATGCGGGTGATGCTGCGACCCGCCCGCGACGACGATGCGTCGTTCCTGCTCCGCGTCTATGCGAGCACGCGCATCGAGGAGCTCGCACAGGTGGACTGGACCGAGGCGCAGAAGGACGCCTTTCTGCGCCAGCAGTTCGACGCGCAGACGCAGCACTATCGCGAGCGCTTCGACGACGCGCACTTCGACGTGATCGAATGTGACGCTGAAGCCGCGGGCCGCCTCATCGTGTGGCGGGGCCGAGACGAGATCCGGCTGGTGGACATCGCGCTGCTCCCGGCCTTCCGAGGCCGCGGCGTCGGCGAGGGGCTATTGCGACCGATCCTCGCGGAGGCGGCCGAGCGCGGCCTGCCCGTGCACATCCACGTCGAGCGTGCGAACCCCGCGCTCCGACTCTATGCGAGGCTCGGTTTCATGCCGATCGCCGAGCGAGGCCTCTACCTTCAGCTCGAGTGGAGGGCAGGGGCGACGGCTCAGGAGAACACGGCCTCGTAGCGCTGGCCTGTTGCGTCGGGCTCGATCGGCACGAGGAAGATCTCGAGCACGCCGAGGCGCGCGCTCTCGAGACGGTGAATGCGCTGGGACAGCGTAGGCGCGTGTGGCCCATGGAAGACGAGAGAGAAGGGATGGCGACGGCTATGCGCGGAGGGCGCTCCGCCGAGCGCGTCGGCGCTCACGAGTGCGAGTTCGAGCGTGGTGCCGCCGGCCTCGAGCTGGAAGCTCTGTCCGAGGCAGGCTGCAAAATCGGCGAGCTCGAGGCTCGCGAGATCGCGAAGCGCGCCG
>CAYGXT010000129.1:0-7727 GCA_964353695.1 uncultured Myxococcaceae bacterium | reverse complement strand
CCTTCGCCGGGTACCGACGCACGGGAGGGGGGGGTTGCGAGGGGCGCTCCGCGTCGGGGTCATGATCTTCGCGGGCTGCATTGCGCAGCTCGCGTCGGCGGAGCAGGCGCCGGACGTGCTGTCCGTGCGTCCGGCCGGCGAGGAGCCGGCCGAGGTCGTCGCCGACAGCGTCGAGTACGATCGCGCGCGTCAGCTCTACACGGCCCAGGGAAACGTCCGCCTCAGCCAGGGGCGTCGCACGCTCACAGCCGACTGGGTCAGCTTCAACAACGCGACCCGGCAGGGAGTGGCCAGCGGCGACGTCGTCGTGGTGGACGGCCCGGACACTATGCGCGCCGACTTCATGGAGTTCAACGTCGACACGCTCGAGGGCGTGGTCTTCGACGGCCACATCGACGGGCGCACCACGCCGTTCAAGATGTCGGGAGCCGAGATCCAGCGTACGGGCAAGGAGAGCTACCAGTTCGAGAAAGCCGTGTTCTCATCCTGTCACTGCCCGGATCCCGAAGACACAGATCCGTGGCAGATCCACGCCCAGCACGCCGAGGTCGACGAAGAAGGCTACGGCCGGGCACACAACACCACCTTCGAGATCTTCGGCGTCCCGGTGTTCTACTTCCCGTATCTCGTCTATCCGGTCAAGCGCGAGCGCGAGACGGGTTTCTTGTTTCCAACCTTTGGCCAGACCAGTCGTAGCGGCACCGAGGTCGGGTTGCCGTTCTACTGGGCGGCGCGGGAGGATTTGAACATTCTCCTGACGCCCCAGTGGCTGCAGAAGCGGGGCTTCAAGCCGAGCATCGATGCGGAGTGGGTGTTCGGTGCGGAGAACGTGTCGCAGCTGCACAGCTCGTACATCTGGGACAACGACGTCAACCCCGACGATCCTTCGACGCCCTTCTCCCAGAACCGCTGGGCCGTGCGCTTCTTCCACGACCAGTGGCTGCCGGCGCAGACCCGGCTGCAGGCCGATGTGAACCTGGTCTCGGACAACTCCTACGCCTTCGACTTCGACGACATGGCGCAGTTCCGGAGCGACCGGTTCATGATCTCCCAAGCCGTCACTACGAAGACCTTCGGTCCGACCGGCCGCACCTTCCTCGTCGGCTCGGTCGTGTACCGCGACGATCTCCAGAACCCGGACGACATGGACCGCGACAAGTTCGCGCTGCAGCGGTTGCCGGACGTGAACCTGATCGTGCTGCCCGGAGAGATCGCGAGCGGCGTGCCGCTGCTGGCGACGCTCGGTGCGCAATACACGTTCTTCGACAACTTCCGAAACCCGCGAAGCTACTTCGGGGCAGCCCGGAACGTCGGCAACCTGTTCATGGACACGGGGATCGACGGCGTGACGGATCCCTTCGAGCGCAACGTGAACGGTGTGCGCGGCGGCATCGATCCGTCGGGGGACAACTTCCCGCTAGGACCGGATGGGGACGGCGTGTTCCAGGAGGGCGAGATCCTCGCCAACGCCGGCCACCGGCTGCTGCTGACGCCGCGACTCGGCTATCCGCTGCGCCTCTTCGACTTCCTCGAGGTGCTCCCCGAGGCTGGCTACCGCGAGGGCGTCTACGCCACCGATGCGCTCGGCACCGAGCATCGCGGCTATGTCACGGGGCGCGTCGATCTGCGCACGCGGCTGCGCCGCAGCGTCGAGCTGCCATTCGGCATCGGGCAGGCCACGCATCTGCTGGAGCCACGGCTCGGCTATGCGCTGATCTCGAAGACGACGGTCTCGAACAGCCCCGTCTTCATCCCCGAATCGGGGACGCAGCAGGAGCGCCTGCGGCAGCTCGATCTCGACAACGTGACACTCGATCCGGCGGACCGTCTACTCTCTGCCAACACGCTTGTGGGCGGCATGGGCAACCGCATCTACGGCAAGGGCATCGATGGCGGCCCTCCACGGCTGCTCGCGGACGTGACGCTGCTCGGGGGGTACGACTTCTCCCAGGACAAGGCCGGCGAGCTGGTGCTGGACGGCACGGGGTATCCGGGCGGCAACATCTATACGCGGCTGATCATGGGCTATCAGATGCAGGAGCAGCGCTTCGCCGAATCCTTCGTCCAGGCCTCGTGGTCGAGCCCTCGAGGCGACGACATCAGCCTCTCCTATCGCTTCCTCGACCAGATCCCTCTGTTCTACGAGTCGTTCCGCTACGACAGCGATCGCTTCAAGAGCTACACGGGCGCCTTCTCGCAGGTCAACCAGATCGGCGTCTACGCGCGCTGGGCGCTCACGCAGAACTGGGGCATCACCTACAGTGGCACCTACAGCGCGGAGAAGTCGGTCTTCCTCGGCAACCAGGGGGGCATTGAATACCTCTCGAAGTGCCGCTGCTGGGCGATTCGCTTCGAGGCCGACGAGGATCCCGTGAGCGGCGCCCGATTCGGCCTGAAGTACCGGATCGTGGGCCTGGGCGACGATACGGTGCGTCCCTTCGCCGGCTATCGCGGTGGCGGGATCCTGCCGAGCAGTACCGGCGGCTCGGGCTCGAAGGGGAGCATCTTCTAGGCCCCGAGCGCCCCTCGCTTGACGCTCCTCCGGGGCTCTGATACCCAAGCCTTTTCAACCAGTGCAACCCGCGCGGGCATGGGCCCTGCGCCAAGGGATGGTGTGCTCCGCCCGGCCGAGGATGCGTTCGAGACACTCGCAACCCGAGGGAACCTGATCCCGCTGGTGCGTGAGATCCTGGCCGACCTCGACACGCCGCTGTCCCTGTTCCGACGTCTCGATGATGGGCGCACCACCTTCTTGCTCGAGTCGGTGCAGGGCGGAGAGAAGTGGGCCCGCTACAGCTTCGTCGGGGCCGGCGCGCGTGCGATCTTTCGGGCCCGCGGGCGCTCCGTGGAGTGGGAGGAAGGCGGGCAGACGGAGCGCTTCGAGGCGAGCGGCGATCCGCTGGCCGTGCTTCGCGATCGATTGGCCCGCTGGAAGCCCGTCGCACTCGAGGGCGTGGAGCTCCCGCGCTTCGTGGGCGGCGCCGTCGGCATGATCGGCTACGACTGGGTCCGCTTCATCGAGCACGTTCCCGACGAGAACCCGGACGAGCTCGAGCTGCCGGATCTGTGGTTCGTGTTGCCGGAAACGGTGGTTGTCTACGACAACATCCGCCACACGGCGCTGATCGTGCGCTACGTGGAAATCAGGCCCGGAGAAGATCTCCGGGCGCGCTATCGCGCCGAGGTGCATGCGCTCGAGGATGTCGTGAGGCTGCTACGCGAGCCGCTGCGGCAGGATCCCGCGCGTCCGCCCGTTCGGGCGCCGATGGACGTCCAGTCGAGCGTTCCCCGCGAGCAGTTCCACGAGATCGTGAAGCGCGCGAAGGAATACATCGAGGCGGGCGACGTTTTCCAGGTGGTTCTCTCCCAGCGTCTGCGGATCCCGCTGCAGGCGGATCCGTTCCTGATCTACCGGCACCTGCGCGCCATCAACCCGAGCCCCTATTTGTTCTTCCTGCGAATGGAAGGGCCCGTCCTGATCGGAAGCTCGCCGGAGATCCTGGCCCGCCTGGACCACGGCCAGATCGACGTGCGGCCGATCGCAGGAACCCGCCGCCGCGGGCGGACGCCGGAGGAGGACCGCGCTCTCGAGGCCGAGCTGCTCGCCGATCCCAAGGAGCAGGCCGAGCACGTGATGCTGGTGGATCTCGGACGCAACGACGTGGGCCGCGTCGCGGAGATCGGCTCGGTGCAGGTGCGCGACTACTCGGTGATCGAGCGCTATTCGCACGTGATGCACATCGTCTCGCACGTGACGGCGAGGCTGCGCCCGGGTCTCGATTGGCTGGACCTGCTGCGCGCGACCTTTCCGTGCGGGACGCTCTCGGGCGCGCCGAAGGTGCGCGCCATGGAGATCATCGACGAGCTCGAGACCGTGCGCCGGAGCTTCTACGGCGGCTGCGTCGGCTACGTGGACTACTCCGGCAACATGGATACCGCCATCACGATCCGCACGATCCTGGTCAAGGACGACGCGCTCTATCTGCAGGCGGGCGCCGGCATCGTGGCGGACTCGGAAGCGGAGGCCGAGTATCAGGAGACCATGAGCAAGGCACGGGCCCTGATCCAGGCCATCGATCTCGCGCGCGAAGGAGAGGATTGATGGCGGCGGACGCTGCGGGGCCGCGCATCCTCGTGATCGACAATTACGACTCCTTCACATACAACCTCGTCCAATATCTCGGTGAGCTGGGCGCGAGCGTCGAAGTGGTGCGCAGCGATGTCGAGACTCCGGAGGCGCTGCTGGCGCGCCGCCCCGACGGGCTCGTGATCTCTCCTGGCCCCGGCGAGCCCCAGGCGGCGGGCGTGAGCGTGCCGGTCGTCGATCTGTTCGCGCGTGCCGGCATTCCGGTGCTCGGCGTCTGCCTCGGCCACCAGGGGATCGCCGTCGCCTACGGCGGCCGCATCGTGCGTGCCCGCACGCTCATGCACGGGAAGACCTCGCTGGTGCAGCACGATGGAAAGGGCGTCTTTCGCGGGCTTCCGCAGCCTTTCGAGGCTACCCGCTATCACTCCCTCGCGATCGAGGGCGAGAGCTGCCCCTCCGTGCTCGAGGTGACGGCGCGGACGGCGGACGGCGAGATCATGGGAGTGCGCCACCGCGAGCTCCCGGTCGAAGGCGTGCAGTTCCACCCGGAGTCGGTCCTGACGCCGGAGGGCAAGAAGCTGCTCGCGAACTTTTTGGCCCAATGCGGGGAGCGGCGGGCGGCATGAGCCTTGCCGCCGCGATCGAAACGGCCGTGCGCGGGGACGAGGTTCCGGCCCCGACGCTGGAGGCGGCCTTCGGCGAGATCATGGACGGCAAGGCCACGCCCGTCAGCATCGCCGCGCTACTGATTGCGCTGCGCACGAAGGGCGAGACGGTGGGCGAGCTCGTGGCGGCAGCCCGCGCGCTGCGCTCCCGTGCGCAGCAGGTGCGCGTCCGAGATCCGCGCACGCTGGACACCTGCGGCACCGGCGGCGACGGGGCGGGTAGCTTCAACATCTCGACCACGGCGGCCTTCGTCGTGGCAGGCGCCGGCGTGCCCGTGGCGAAGCACGGCAATCGCGGCGCCACGAGCCGGGCCGGAAGCTTCGATGTGCTCGAGGCGCTGGGCGTCGAGATCGAGCTTCCGGTGGAGACGGCAGCCCGCGTACTCGACGAGGTCGGGATCGCGCCCTTCTTCGCCCGCGTCGCGCATCCGGCCATGCGCTTCGTCGCCTCCGTGCGCCGCGAGCTCGGCGTGCGCACACTCATGAACTGCATGGGGCCTCTGCTCTCGCCGGTGGGCGCGCGCCGGCAGCTGATCGGCGTCTACGAGCCCGCGCTCTGCGCGCTGCTGGGTCGCGTGCTCTTCGCGCTCGGCACCGATTCCGCGCTGCTGGTGCACGGCTCCGATGGCCTCGACGAGATCACGATCACCGGCTCCACGCACGCCGTACGCGTGGGCGGCGCCTTTGGGGAAGGACGCGCTTTCGAGATCGATCCGCGGCGGCTCGGGCTCCCGCTCGGACGGAGCGAGGATCTGCGCGGCGGTGACGCGGCCGAGAACGCGGCGATCCTGCGCAGCGTCCTCGCGGGCGAGAAGGGCCCGCGGCGCGACGTGGTCTGCCTGAATGCGGCGGCCGCCCTCTGGGTGGCCGATGCGGCAGGCTCGCTGGAGGAAGGCCTCGCACTGGCGCAAGAGAGCCTCGACTCGGGAGCAGCCCGGGCGAAGCTCGATGCGCTGGTGCGCGCCACGAACGCGGCGAGAGCTGAGGTAATGGCGTGACGATCCTGCGCGAGATTCTTGCGCGCAAGCGGTCCGAGGTAGCGGCGGCGAAGGCGCGGCTACCGGCGCCGGCCATGGCGGCCCGAGCCGAAGACATGCGCGAGGCGCCGCGCGGCTTCCGCCATGCCCTCGAAGCCGGAGAGCCGCCGCGCGTGATCGCCGAGATCAAACGACGCTCGCCGAGCCGGGGTGAGATTCGCGCCGACTTCGATCCCGCGGCCTGCGCCAAGGCATTCTTCGAGGGAGGCGCGGCGGCGATCTCGGTGCTGACGGACGAGCACTACTTCGGGGGCAGGCTCGAGTACCTGGCGACGGCGCGGGCGGCGACGCCGCTGCCGCTCCTGCGCAAGGACTTCGTCGTGGACGTCTACCAGATCGACGAGGCAAGGGCGGCGGGGGCGGATGCCGTGCTCCTGATCGTGGCGGCGCTCTCGCCCGCCGAGCTGATGGCGTTCCACGCGCGTGCGCTCGCGCTCGGGCTCGATGCCCTGGTCGAGGTTCACGACGAGGCCGAGCTCGAGGGGGCGCTCGCCATCGGCGCTACGCTGGTCGGCATCAATAACCGTGATCTCCGCAGCTTCACGCTCGATCTTGGCGTGACGGAGCGTCTGGCGCCGAGGGTGCCGGCCGGCGTGCTGGTCGTGGCCGAGAGCGGCATCTTGACGGGTGCGGATGTCCGGCGGCTCTTGGCCGCGGGAGTAGGAGCATTGCTGGTGGGAGAATCGCTGATGCGCGAGCCTGATCCCGGGCTCGCGCTCCGCAAGCTACGGGAGGTATCGTGAGCGGTAGCGTTCGGATCAAGGTGTGCGGAATCGTCCATCCCGACGACGCGCAAGCGGCCGTCGATGCGGGAGCGGATCTGCTCGGGCTGAACTTCGTGCCGGGCTCTCCGCGCGCCCTCGATCCGCGGAAGGCTGCCGTGATCGCGGAGCGCGTGCGGGGCCAGGTGGAGCTCGTCGCGGTCTTTCGTGATGCGGACTGGTCGGAGATCGAGCGCGTGTTGCGCCGCGTAGAAGTCGAGCGCGTGCAGCTCCACGGCGATGAAGCCCCGGAAGAGGTGGAGCAGCTCGATCTGCCCGTGATCAAGGCGATCCGGGGCGCAGACCTGGAGCAGGCGGGGCGCTATCCGGGAACGCTGCTGCTTCTCGACCATCCGACCGAGGGCGGTGGCCGGGGCAACACCTGGAATTGGGCCGATGCGGGCAAGCTGATCGAGGACGGGCTCGACGTGATCGTGGCGGGCGGCCTCGACCCCGAGAACGTGGGCCTTGCCCTCGCGGCGCTGGGCGATCTCCTGCCCTGGGGCGTGGACGTGGCCACGGGCGTGGAGGGCGAGGGCTACCGGAAGGATCCGGCGAAGCTCAAGGCCTTCGTGGAGGCGGTACGGCGCGCAGAGAGGGAGCAGGATTGAGCCACTCCGGGGCGCCGGGACACTTCGGTGCGTATGGAGGGCGTTACGTCCCCGAAACGCTGATCGCCGCGCTCGACGAGCTGGAGCAGGCGCGGCTCCGGATCGTTCCGAGCGAGTCCTTCCAGCGCGAGCTGCGGTACCTGCTCCACAGCTACGCGGGACGTCCGACGGCACTCAGCTTCGCCAAGCGAGTGACGCAGGATCTCGGGGGCGCGCGTGTGTACCTGAAGCGCGAGGACCTGGCCCACACCGGGGCGCACAAGATCAACAACGTGCTCGGGCAGACGTTGCTCGCAAAGGCGATGGGCAAGCGCCGCGTGATCGCCGAGACGGGCGCGGGGCAGCACGGTGTTGCCACCGCCACCGCCTGCGCGCTGCTCGAGCTCGACTGCGAGGTCTACCAGGGCGCGGAAGACGTGGAGCGGCAGTCGCTGAACGTGTTTCGCATGGAGCTGCTCGGGGCTCGCGTGAGGCAGGTGGACGCCGGCTCGCGCACGCTCAAGGACGCCATCAACGAGGCGCTCCGCGACTGGGTGGCCAACGTCGGGGACACCCACTACGTGGTG
>CAYGXT010000128.1:0-7742 GCA_964353695.1 uncultured Myxococcaceae bacterium | reverse complement strand
CTCGCGGCGCAGCAGCTCGACTGGATCCTGAGCTTCGGGCCCGCTGTGCCGGGGCTCGCACTCGCCACGCTCTGGGGCATGCACGGCGGCGCGCTGGTGGTGGTGGCCCTGCTGGCGAGCTTCCTCTCGAGTGAGCTCCGCATCGCGGATCAGGCCCTCGATCGCAGCCGCAGCGACCTGTATCGCCTGCAGCGGCTCCACGCGCGGACCGTCGAGAGTCTGCTCTCCGGCCTGCTCACGACGGATCGCGATGGGCAGATCACGTCCATGAACCCCGAGGCGGAGCGCATCAGCGGCGGTCGGCCAGAGGAGTTTCTCGGTCGCCCGGTGCGGGAGATGCTCCCGGGCGTGGAGACGCTGCTCCAGCCCGGCGAGCAAGGCCTTTCACGGCCACGCGCGCGCATGCCCTACCGCAACCTACGCG
Source organism: uncultured Myxococcaceae bacterium (assembly GCA_964353695.1). GTDB lineage: Bacteria > Myxococcota_A > UBA9160 > UBA9160 > UBA9160 > MYXO. The sequence continues at coordinate 7,318 of CAYGXT010000128.1, read as the reverse complement.
GCGAGTCGCTCTATCTCGGCCTCGCGGTCTCCGTGCTGCGCGAAGCCGACGGTTCGCCGGCCGGGCACGTCGTGATCTTCCAGGACCTGACGGCAGTGGTGGAGATGGAGGGGCAGCTCCGCCGCTCCGAGCGCCTCGCCGCCGTGGGCCAGCTCGCCGCTGCGATCGCCCATGAGGTGCGCAACCCGCTGGCAGCCATGTCGGGATCGATCCAGCTCCTCTCTGCGGGGCTGCCCGCGGAGAGCAGGGAGGGCGAGGCGGGCCGGCTGATGGAGATCGTCCTACGCGAGACGGATCGCCTGAACCGCCTCATCACGGACTTCCTGCAGTACGCGCGCCCCTCGCCGCCGCGTTTCGAGGCGGTCGAACTCGCGCCGCTAGTCGCCGAGACCCTCGAGATGCTCTCCCGGGGCGAGGGCAAGGGTATTCATATCGAGTCCAGCATCGCGCCGGGTCTCGCGGTGCAGGCCGACGCGGCGCAGCTCCGGCAGCTGCTCTGGAATCTGCTGCTGAACGCGGCCCAGGCCATGCCCTCCGGTGGGCGACTCCTGCTCGGCGCTTCGCTCTGCTCGCGTCCGGCGGCTCAAGCAGAGCGCGAGCTGATCCGAACCATGCAGCAGGGAGAAAGATCTCGCGGGGTGGAGATCTGCATCTCGGATACCGGCGTGGGGATCGCACCGGACGTGCTGGACCACATCTTCGACCCATTCTTCACCACGAAGCGGGCCGGGTCGGGTCTCGGCCTCGCCACGGTACATCGAATCGTCGAGAGCAATGGAGGGTGCCTGTGGGTGGAGAGCTCGCCGGGGGTCGGCACGACCTTCCGGATCTGGCTGCCGCAGGCAAAGGCCGGACAATGAGCCCGCACGCGCGCATCCTCGTCGTGGACGACGAGCGCAGCATGCGGGAGTTCCTCGAGATCTGCTTCCGGCGCGAAGGCTACGACGTCGCGACGGCCGCAGACGTCGACTCCGCGCTGGCTCTGCTCGAGGCCGACGACTACGACGTCGTGATCTCCGACCTTAAGATGCCGGGGCGCAGCGGTCTCGAGCTTCTCCACGCCGTGTGCGACACGAGCCCGGAGACAGCCGTCATCCTGATCACGGCCTTCGCGACCACCGAGACCGCCATCGCCGCCATGAAGGAAGGCGCCTACGACTACGTCACCAAGCCGTTCAAGGTCGACGAGATCCGGCTGGTGGTGGAGAAGGCGCTGGAGAAGAAGCTCCTCTCGCGCGAGAACCGGCGCTTGCGAAGCGAGCTCCAGAGTCAGCTCCGGCAGCGCGAGCTGGTCGGCACCAGCGCGGCCATGCACCGCGTCTACGAGCTCGTGAACCAGGTGGCGGAGACGCGGACCAACGTCCTCATCTCGGGCGAGAGCGGCACGGGCAAAGAGCTCGTCGCCCGCGCAATCCACACGCGGAGCGAGCGGCGCGAGCGGCCCTTTGTTGCCATCAACTGCGGCGCGATCCCCGAGAATCTGCTCGAGAGCGAGCTCTTCGGCCATGTGAAGGGCGCCTTCACCGGCGCGGTTTCGGGCAAGGAAGGGCTGTTCGAGACCGCCGACGGCGGCACGCTCCTCCTCGACGAGGTGGGGGAGCTGCCCGGGGCGCTGCAGGTGAAGCTGCTGCGCGTGCTGCAGGAGCGGACGATTCGGCGCGTAGGCGGCACCAGCGACCGGCGCGTGGACGTGCGCATTCTCGCGGCCACGAACCGTCGCCTCGAAGAGGAGGTCGCGGCCGGACGCTTCCGCGAAGACCTCTACTACCGACTCAACGTGATCGAGATCACGATCCCGCCGCTCCGAGAGCGGATCGAGGACGTGCCGATGCTGGTCCAGCACTTCGTAGACAAGTACGCCCGTGAGCTCGGAAAGCCTATCCGCGAGGTGCGCGAGGAGGCGCTGCGTCGGCTCCTCGCGTACTCGTATCCGGGCAACGTCCGCGAGCTCGAGAACGCGGTCGAGCGCGCTGTCGCTCTCTCGAAGGATGGCCTGATCGGCGAGGAGGCCCTGCCGCCGCAGATCCTGCAGCCTCCCGAGCCCGCGACCGGCGGGCGCATCAGCCCGACAGGAGTCGACCTCGAGGAGCTGGTGAACGAGTACGAGCGGGGACTGCTGCTGGAGGCTCTCCGCCGCACGAAGGGCGTGAAGAAGCGCGCTGCTGGGCTCCTCGGCATCTCGTTCCGCTCCTTCCGCTACCGGCTCGAGAAGCTCGGGCTCGATACCTGCTCCGACGACGGAGATTGAGGTGCAGGCCACGGGGAGGAGCCGTGGGCTGATGGCCGAGATCCTGGGTGGCCTCGCACTCGTCATGATCGCGGCCACCGCCGTGCTCGGCGTGTTGCTGGCCATGCACTACGAAGGCCAGCAGCGGGAGCTGCTGGCCCGAGCTCTCGGCGCCGAAGCGACCTCGTCGCCGGCCGCTCCGAACATGCTTCCCGACACCCTCTGGTGGCGGGTGGACCCGGGAGGCATCGCTGACGAGCGCGTGCCCCTCTCGGGCGTCATCGACTCCGAATCCCTGGCGCTGGCCGAAGACGCAAGAAAGGCCGGCGCGGCGCTGCTGCGTCTGGGCCCGCCCTGGGGCGATGCTCGCTTTGCACTCCCGTTGGGGCGCGAGGCAGCCATCGTGGTGGCCAGAGTTCCGATGGCATCGCTTCCGGGCGGCGGGGCGGCGCCACGTCTGGTGGTGCTCGCCATCCTCGCCGCCGATGCCGCCATCTTCATCGCCTTCGGGGCGTCGCTGCTGCGCGCGCGGGTGGTGCTGCCGCTGCGCCGCCTCGCGGCCGCTGCCCGAGCCCTCGCTGACGGCGTCCCGAATGTCCGCGCACCGGTGGGCGGCGCTCGCGAAACGGCCGAAGTGGCGGTCGCGTTCAACGAGATGACGGCCGCGCTGGCGGCCCGCAGTGAAGCGCTCGAGAAGGCGGTCGCTGACCTGCGCCATGCGAATCGCGAGGTGGGCGAGGCGCAGGCCGGCCTTGCGCGCGCAGAGCGCCTTGCGGCCGTGGGGAGGCTCGCAGCCGGGGTCGCCCACGAGGTCGGAAATCCCATGGGCGCGCTGCTCGCCTTCCTCGATCTCGCGGGCCGGGATCCGGGGCTCTCCGACGCGTCCCGCGGGCACCTGTCGCGGGCAGGAGCCCAGGTCGAGCGCGTGCGGCGCATCCTGCGCCAGATGCTCGATTTCTCCCGGCCCGGTCAACACGAATTGGTGTCGTTCGATCTCGGCGCGGTGATGGAGGATGCGGCGGGGTTGCTGCGAGCGCAGGCAGGACGGCGGCAGATCGTGCTCGAGACGCGGCGCGAGGCGGCCGTGCCTCTGGCGCTCGGCGACCCGGGCGCGGTCTCGCAGATTCTGCTCAACCTCGGCCTCAACGCCGTAGACGCGGTAGAGGGCGTGCCCGCACCCCGGATCGAGCTCCTGCTGCGTCCCGCCGCGCTGCGGGCTCGCTTCGGAGAGGGGCCAGAGCAGGCGGCCTCGAGGGGCAGGGTCGACGGCGTCGAATGTGTGGTCTCGGACAACGGCCCCGGCGTGGCCGAGCAGGACCGCGAGCGGATCTTCGATCCGTTCTTTACGACGAAGCCACCGGGGCAGGGCACGGGCCTCGGCCTCTCGAATGCGCGGCACCTGGCGGAGGAGCTCGGGGGAACGCTGGAGCTCGCCTCAAACGGTCCCGGTGCGCATTTCGTGCTGCGGCTGCCGGGGGCAGGCTGCGCAGCAAGTTGCGAGGTGCGCACGCGCGTGCGGTGTGAAACCGCGGGCTAGGCCCCAGCCGCCGAGTCGGAATCTCAAGCCTGACGCGAGCTTGGCCGATCGTTCGCTCATGGCACGACGCTTGCTCTATCCCGGTGCAGGCGCACGGCGCCGGGAGGAGTCGATGGCAGGGCGCGCAAGAACGCAGGGCTTCAGCCTGGTCGAGATCATGGTCGTGGTGGCGATCATTGGCGCCATGACTGCGGTCACGGTGCCCGGCTTCAGCACCTACTTCGCCAATCAGCGGGTGAAGCAGGCTGCACGGTCGGTGGCGGACGTGCTGAGCCTCGCACGTACGGAAGCGATCCGTACCGGGCGCAATCACGTCGTCTACTTCCAACAGGATCCAACGGGCGCCGCGCTCGTGGACGGCGCTGGAACCAGCGTACCCGCCCAGGTGGTGCAGGACGACGATGGGACGGGCCCGCTGCCGGCCCCGAACGGGCAGGTCGACGTGGGAGAGCGGCGCTTCGACGTGCGCGCTGAGCCAGGCGTCAGCTGGGGCAGGACGTTTGCCACGGGAGCGGCTCCCGGCGACACGGGCCTTACGGCGAACTTTGGGACGGGACGCACCTTCAAGACGAAGAGCGGCGCCGCGGCGAACTGGATCGTGTTCCGGCCGGACGGAGTGCCGCGCGGTTACTCCACCGGGCCCTACGCCGAGGGCGACATCGGCAGTGGCGGCGGCGCCGTCTACCTCACGAACGGACGCCGCGACTACGCGATCGTGCTCACGCCGCTTGGCGGCGTGGAGGTGAACCTCTGGGATCCGTCGCTCGGACAGTGGAGGAACTGATGCAGCGAGCAACGATGTCTCGCGCCCTGCGCGCACGGCCCGAAGGCTTCACGCTGCTGGAGATCATGATCGCGCTGGCGATCCTCGGCTTCGGGCTGCTCGCCATGGCGGCCATGCAGATCACGGCCATGAGCGGGGGCCGCGCGGGTCGGCATACGAGCCAGGCTGCCGTGGTGGCTCGGGATCAGATGGAGACGTTCCAGCGCGTCGCTTGGGGCTCCGCGCAGCTCACCGCAACCGTCGGCTGGAGCGCTCCGATCACGGTCAACAACACTCCCGACGGCGGCGCTGGCGCCGAGCAGAGCTACGCCGTGTCGTGGCGCGTCACGAACGTCGATCCCAACTGGATCAAGAACGTCGACGTCCGCGTGACCTGGAGCGAGCCGAACTTTGCCGGACGCACGCTCACGATCTCGAACACGAGGTACAACGACCCATGGTGAGCCGAGACCGGCGCGAGGCCGGCTTCTCCCTGATGGAGCTGATGGTCGCCGCTGCTTTGACGGGCATCGTCGTGGTCTACCTGATGCAGAGCTTCTCGACCCAGCAGCGGACCTACGTCATGGTGGATCAGGTGACCGAGGCACAGCAGAGCCTGCGTGCCATCTCGGACCTGATCGAGCGCGAGATTCGTCTCGCAGGCTTCATGGTGGACGAGGCCGGCGCCGTCTGCGGCTTGGATTCGACGAGCGCCGCAGACAGCCTCTTCGTCAGCGATGCCTCCGCGCTCGACCCGTCCACGGCGACTACGCCCGCCCTGGGTGCGCGGACGAGCACCTCGCCAGCGGCGGGCAACGTGACGCTCACGCTTACCTCGGGCGATACCGTGGTGCTCGACGGCCAGCCTGCCTATGACACAAACGGCGACGGCGTGAACGACAGCGACTTCCGTGTGGGAGCCGGCGCAATCGTCTACGACCGGAACAATCCGAACCGGGGAGCAGCCTGCGGCACGGTGCTGGCGGTTCCCTCAACGACAAGCGTACGAGTGAACTTTCTTGCCTCGGCGCTCGGCGGTGTGGCGGCAGGCGCGCAGCTCGTCGTGGTGCCGGCCCACGTCTACCAGGTGAACAACAATGCCCAGCTATTGCGAGACGGGCTCGTGCTCTCCGAAGACGTCGAGGATCTCCAGATCGCATACTTCTTCGACCAGGACGCCGATCTCACGCTCGATCCGGGCGAGAACCCCGGGATTACAGGCACGCCCTACACGGCTTCGGCCTGGGACAACTCGAACCTGCGCGAGGTGCGCGTCAACTTCGTCGTCCGCACACGCGGCAGTGATCCTAGCTTCAAGAGCGGCGCGTTCCAGACCACGGAGAACCGCGCGACGCCTGCGGCGACTACGCAAGATTCCCAGACGCGGCGGCGGGTCCACTCCACGACGGTGCGCGTGCGCAACGTCGGCAATCGGGGGTTGCTCGGATGAGCGCGAAGAATCCGCGGCAAAGCGAATCTGGCGTCGCCCTGCTGGTGGCGGTGATGATGCTCGTTCTGATGGGCATGATCGGAATCGCAGCCCTCGAGACGGTGACGCAGGATCGTAAGGTCGCGGGCTTCCAGACCCGGGCGAGGGCGGCCTTCTACGCCGCCGAAGCGGGTCTTGGAACGAGCAAGAATCTGGTGCGGACGGCGGGAGAGAGGACCAGCATCCCGGTGCTCGCGACGACGAACCTCGGCGACGCGGCGACGTATCCGCATGGGCGTCCGAGCTTTAGAGGCGACCCCGAGTTCGCAAATGCTGTGCGTTACGTGCGCGATGGCGCGCCCTGGGCGCAGGGCGGCGACCTGCGGGTGGGTAAGCAGAAGCTCGTGAACACGCTCTGGCAAGCGAACGTGGAGGGCGACACGCCCGACGGCGCCATGGCGCGGCTCGAAGCGATGCTGACCAAGCTGCTGTCTTCGGGCTACGGCGGATGACGGAAACGAACGGACGGCCTCGGGGGGGCAAGGAGAGCGCGATGGGCGGAAACTACGAGCTTCGGCGCAGCGCCGGCCTGCTGGCGATAGCCTTGGCCTTGCTCCTTCCGTCTGGGCCCGGCCGAGCCGACGACAGCGAGCTCTTCTCCACGGCCGTGACGCCGAACGTGATGCTCTACGTGGACAACTCGGGATCCATGAACAACGTGGTCTGGCATCCCGCCTTCGATCCAACGAAGCCTTCGAGCTTCTACGGCTGCACCTACTGGGCCGATGACGGAGGCGAGCAGTACTACACCGCGAACTCGACGCAAACGCGCTGCGGAAACACTCGGACGATCTTCTACGATTCCGTGATCGGCAGCGACTCGACGCGCTGGAGCAACCGCTATCTGAACTGGTATTTCAGCAATGCGACCAATGTGAACGGCAGCAGCGGGTCCGCGATCAGAGTTGAGGTCTTCGCCACGAACAACGGGACGAACGGCACGTGCGCGCAGGGGCTCGGGGCGCCAGCCACCTATGGAAAATATCGCCGAACGCGCGTCACGGCCGTGCAGGACGTGCTCCGGAACGTGATCTGTGACGTGAACGCAGCGGGCGAGGTGAGATTCGGCCTGGCGCAGTTCCGGAAGGTCAGCGGCACTTCGAATCCCACCAGCGACGTTAACGGCGGCTACGTGCTTGTACCCGTGAACGACTACAAGTGGGACCACGACGGAAATGCGGCCACGCCGAAAATTGCAAAGACCTACACGCTGAACGGCATCAGCCGGACCCACGAAGAGCATTTGAAGAGTGCGATCGTCGGGCTCGACGGCGAAAGCATGACGCCGCTCGGCGAGGGCCT
>CAYGXT010000127.1:0-7778 GCA_964353695.1 uncultured Myxococcaceae bacterium | reverse complement strand
CCCGTCGCTCATTCTCGAGGACGAGCAGATCGCCGAGTTTGCTGGCAAGGCGGAGAAGACGCTGGCGAGCGTCGGCTGAAGCGCCGGACGTTGGCTCACCGGCGAGGGCCGCAGGAGCCCGTCCCCCAGCGCTGCTCGAAGCCCGCTTCTTCTTGCTACGCGTCTGCCTCACCCCAGATCCTTCGTGTCCTTGGACAGGCTCAGGATGAGCGGGCTCGTTGCGCGCACAGGGTGAGGTAGGGGAGTGATAGGATCTGAAATGGCGGGTCCGAAGGAGGAGCGGATATGCAAACGAAGATGAACCTGAGGATCGTCGACGCGCGGCGGGAGCACGCGCCGTTCATCGCGTGGGTGATACTGACGGCGTTCCGCTCGCACCTGGAGAAGGGATTCTGGGACTTCATGCGACCGGGGACGGACGCGGAGATCTTGAGATACCTGGAGGCTTTGACGACGTCGAAGGCGCCGCACTGGACGCACCTGCCGCTGTTCATCGTGGCGGAGGTGAACGGGGAGCCAGCGGCTGCGCTGTCGGGCTATTTCGGCGAGGAGCACGGCGGGGCGAGGCTGCGCGACGGTATGGCTGAGGCCGACGCGGCGACCGGGCAGGCGCCGGACGCCGAGGCGATCGGCCGGGCGCTGACGATCCTGAACGTGGCGCCGGAGCACGTCCCGGGAGCGTGGATCGTCGAGGACGTGGCGACGCGACCGGAGTTCCGGCGCCGGGGGCTGATCGACGCGCTGATGCAGGAGATCATGGAGCGCGGGCGGAAGCGAGGGGCGACGGTGTCGGACATCGGCGTGTTCATCGGGAACGATTCGGCGCAGAAGGCGTACGAGAAGGCGGGGTACGTCGTGGTGGAGGAGAAGACGCACCCGGAGTTCGAGGCGGTGTACGAGACGCCGGGAGTACGGACGCTGAGACGCTCGTTGTAGATCTTAGAGCCTGACCCATTGGGGCATCCCCCTCAGTACTTCCCGAGAAGCTTGTTCGCCCACTTGTGAATCGTGTGGGCCGAGAAGCCCTGTGCGATGTACATCACCGCGCAGGTACCTGTCAGGAGGTTGAGACCCTTCTCCTTGGCGAGCGCGACCACCTCGGGCGTGTCACGGTTCATGTGCACCCAGACGTTCCGGATGCCCGCATCCGCCGCTTGGCGCACCAAGTCGAGCGTTTCCTCGCGCGGCACCTCGATCACCACGCCATCCACCTTTTCCGGCAAGGCGCGCAGATCCGCGTAGGTCTTGTCGCCGTCGATCTGGTCGACGGACGCATCGACGGCGAAAACTCTCTTGCCGTGCTTCTTGGCCTCGCCGTAGCTGATTCTCGGGAAGCCCTTGGTCGCGGAGTGTCCAACGAAGGCAAAGCTCGAATGCGTCCAGAACGCTTCGTGCGCTGAGGCCATATCTAACTCCTTTCGGAAGGACCGTTCGGTTCAATCACGATCTTCACCGCATCCCTTCCCTCGAGTATCAAAGCGAATCCTTTCGCGATGTCGTCCAAGGGCATCCTGTGAGTCACCAGGCTGTCCACGTCGATCGTCTTCGAGGCCAGAAGCTCAATGGCTTCTCTGATGTCCGGCGGGCCGCAAAAATACGAGGTCAAGACCCTGATCTCCTTCATCCAAAAATCGTTCACAGGAATGACGACACTCTTTTCGGGACCCGGAGCGGTGAAAAAGACGATCGAGCCCCCCTTGTCGACGCTCTTCCACGCCTGTTCCAGCGCGGGCATCGCGGAGGTGCACAACATGACGACATCGGCCTTGCGGCCAGTCTCCGCTATCAGTCGCGCAGGGACATCCTCGCTGGCAGGGATGAGAATCGTCGCGCCGGCGTTTCCAGCGAACTCCAACTTCTTCGCGTTCACATCCGTGGCGGCGACCACGCAGTGATTGACCTTTGCCAGTTGGATGTGGAGAAGGCCGGAAACCCCTGAGCCCAGCACCAGAACAGTCCGGCCTTGCGTGACACCCCCGATCCTGGACGCATGGACCACACAAGCCAGCGGCTCGATGAAAGTCGCTTGCTCGTAAGAGATACTATCCGGCAGGTGATACAGGCCGTGTTCGACGATGAACTTCGGGACGAGCACGTACTGTGCAAAACCGCCGCTGAGCCTCTCCTTCGCCTCCGAGCACTGAGGGAAGTGGCCATCGCGGCAGTAATGACACTTCATGCACGGCACTTTGGGAGCCGCCATGACCCTGTCCCCGGGCTTGAAGTTCGAGACACCGGGCCCTGTCTTCTCGACACGGGCTCCGACTTCATGTCCCTGGATCAGCGGGGCCCGTGGCAAACGGTACCATTCGACGAGATCACTGCCGCAGATACCGCAGGCCATCACCTTCAGAAGAACCTCGCCAGGCCCAGGCTCCGGCACAGGCATGTCCTGTATCCTGATGTCCTTGTTGTTGTACCAGAGGGAAACTTTCACTTCTTGTTCTTCAGTGAGTGATACAGGTCCAATGCCTTTTCGGGCTTCTCGTTCTGGTGAACAACCGCGCGCACGGCCTGGATCATCGCAATCGGAGATTCGGCCTGGAAGATGTTCCGGCCCATGTCAACGCCAGCGGCCCCCTCCTGGATCGACCGGTAGGCCATGGTCAGTGCCTCCAGTTCGGGGAGCTTCTTCCCGCCCGCAATGACGATGGGCACCGGGCAGGCGGCCGTCACGGTGTCGAAATCCTCCGGCACGTAGTACGTCTTGATATAGTGCGCGCCCAGTTCCGCACAGATGCGCGTGGCGAGACGGAAGTACCGCGCATCTCTTTTCATGTCCTTGCCGACCGCCGTCACGGCAAGGGTGGGAATGCCATATCGCGTCCCCATGTCGACCATCTTGGTCATGTTGATGATCGACTGCTTCTCATACTCCCCGCCGATGAAGACCTGCACCGCCATTGCGCAGACGTTCAACCGGATCGCGTCTTCGATGCCGACGGCGATCTCCTCGTTGGAGAGTTCCTTCAGGATGCTCGTCCCACCAGAGACCCTGAGGACGATGGCCTTCTGGGAAGAGGGAGGCACAATGCTTCGGAGGATGCCGCGCGTCAGCATCAGAGTATCCGCGTAGGGTTCGAGGGGGAGGATCGTGAGATCGATGCGTTCCAGTCCGGTTGTGGGTCCCTGGAAGTAGCCATGGTCGATGGCCAGCATGACCGTCCGACCGGAGACAGGACTGAAAATCCTGGCCAGTCGGTTCGTCATTCCCCAGTCGAGAGACTGGGAGCCCTTGAGATAGAAGCTCTCCGACTTCTGCGGGACATCGGGATGAAAAAGTTTCGGGTCTCGGATTTCATCGGCATCGGCCATGACGGTCTCTTTCCACCGGAAAATGATTCCCCGGTCGTTCAAAGTTTGTACAAACCTTCAAGGGGAGATGCGCCCTGTCAATTCGACTCGAGCGCACGGGGCATCCGACCGCGGGCCCGTCACCGCGCGCGACCGCGACGCCGACCGCCGCGGTCGGCTCGATCACGAGCTTCGTGCGCATAGGATATCCGAACCCGAGAAAGCATGCCGGACGGTGGGCATGCGTCGGATCGACGGGCGGATGCTCTATCTTCTCTGGCAGGGGGACGCATGGCCGTCGTGATCGAGCAGCCCGAGGGCGAAGCCGCACTCATTGAGTTCGTGGAGTTCGCCAACGTCGTCAACGCCCGGCGAAACGCCCGGTGGCCATCACTGGCGCCGCTGCAACTCCCGCTGCTCATGGGACAAGGGCCCGGGGCAAGCCGACGGAGTGTGCGCCCGCTGCTGGCCCGCGAGGGCGGCCAGATCGTGGCCAGGGCCGCGGCTGTCGTCGACCAGGGATACGTCGACAAGTGGGCCGAGCCCCTCGGGCACGTGATCCTATTCGAGGCATTGCCCGGGGCCGTCGTGGCGACTCGGGCCCTGATGGACGAGGCGTCGTCTTGGCTGCGCGCCCGAGGCATGCAGGCAGCGCGTGCCGGATCGGGACCGGGATACGACATGCCCTTCGCCGTCGACGACTACCAATCACTCCCGCCGATGACCGTGCGGCAGAACCCGGCCTACTACCACGCATTGCTGAAAGAGGCCCGGTTCGAGACCGAACGGGGCTGGGTCGACTACAAGATCGAGGTGACGCCGCATCTGGTCGATCGATGGGAGCGCATGCTCGCAGCGGCACGAGCGGCGGGGTTTCGAATCCTTCTGTTCGGCGAGGTGCCCGAAGAGCGACGGGTCGCCGACTTCGCCGACACATGGGAGGAAGCCTTCGCGGTGCACTGGGGCATGGTGCCGACCAGCACCGAGGAGTTCGCCGACACGTTCGAGGCAGCAAAACTGATCGGCATGCACGACGTCTCGGTCATGGCCTTCCAGGGCGACGAGCCGGTCGGAGTCGTGTGGGCGCTGCCGCATTTCACCGACCTCCCCGTCCTTGCTCCCGGACGAACGATCGCCGACGCCGAACGACTGAACTTTCTCGGCATCGGCGTCCGCAAGGTGGCCCGCGGACAGGGCGTGAATCTGGCCATGGCCGCCAAGTGTTATCTCGAGCTGGTAGCCCGAGGCGCTACCCATCTGAGCTACACGTTGGTTCTCGACGACAATTGGCCATCGCGCCGAACAGCCGAGAAGCTCGGCGCGCAGGTCTGCGCCAACTACGTGACCTACCGGCGATCTCTTGCCAGCACGTACGCTTGACGCATCGATCACTCCTCGACGGCCCTCGCGGGGGCTATCCGGCGGGGATGTCAAACCAATCTAGAATTGTCGGGTTCTCTCGAAAACAGAGATTTCGGGTCGGAGGGAGCTGAGCCCGCCTGCTCTTCCTACGCGTTCGAGTTCTTTCCGGTGGGCCGCCCTACTTCCAGCCGCGCGGATTGGCGAAGAACTCGCGCTCCCATTGCTCGATGGCGGCGTGCAGCCGCGCGACCTCGTCCGGATAGCGAGAGATCAGGTCGTACGACTCGTTCGTGTCGGCGTCCACGTCGAAGAGAAGAGGGTCGTGGGTGCTCCGGGACACGGTCTCGCCCGTCTGCGGATCGGTGTAGGTGTTGGCGTGCGCCCCTCGGCCCACGAAGCTGCTCACCTTGTCGAGGGGAATCGGCCAGGTATACGAGTTGAGCCAGCGATAGTACTTCCAGCGCCCGCTGCGGACGCCGTCGATCACGTTGGCGTTGAAGAAGAAAAGCGCCTCGTGGGGGCTCGCGCTCTCGCGGCCGCTGAGCAGTCCCTCGATATTGCGGCCGTCGATCGTGCGATCGCGCGGCAGATCGAGCCCGGCGAGCCCGAGAAGTGTCGGGAACAGGTCGATGTTCATCGTGGGCGCCGTGATGACGCTGCCGGCCGGGATGTGACCGGGCCACTGCGCGATCGCCGGTACCCGCTGGCCGCCCTCCATCGGCTGGCCCTTGCGCCCGCGGAGCGGCCCGGGGTTGCCGAAGTGCCACGGCCCGTTGTCGCTGGTGAAGAAGATCAGGGTCTCCTCGAGCAAGCCGCGTTCCGCCAGGGCGTGCACGACGTCTCCCACGCTCGCGTCCAGCTCCTCGACGGAGTCCCCGTAGAGGCCGGCCGCCGACTTGCCGGCGAACTCGGGCGAGGGAAAGAGCGGCGTGTGGACGTTCTTGTGTGCGAAGTAGAGGAAGAAGGGCTTTGCCTGATTGGCCTCGATGAAGCCGATCGCCTCGCGCGTCAGATCCGCCGTCACGCCGCTCTGCCGGAGGCCGAGGTTCTCGTCGACGACGCTGTCGTTCTTCCAGTATGCGTAGGGGAACAGATCGTTCGAGTGTGGAAAGCCGGCGAAGAAGTCGAAGCCGTGCTGTCGCGGGTTGAAGCGCGGCAGCGCGCTGAAGTCGCCGAGGTGCCATTTGCCGACCATCCCGGTGGCGTAGCCCGCGAGCTTCAAGGCCTCGGGAAGCGTGATCTCCGAGGCGGGCAGCCCGTCCACCGCCGGCGGGGTGGTCTGCACCATGTCCGCCATTCCGAGCTCGGCCCACCACCTTCCCAGGGGTCTGAGGAGCCTCTCGAGCAGGGAGGCGCGAGCTGCGAGGATCGGAAAGTTGATGCCGGCGCGCAGCGAATAGCGGCCCGTCAGCAAGCCGGTGCGCGACGCCGAGCAGGAGGAGTCGCTGGCATAGAAGTCCGTGAAGCGTGCCCCCGCTCTCGCCAGCGCATCGAGATTGGGAGTCCGGATCAGGGTGTTGCCATACGCACCGAGGTCGCCATAGCCGAGATCGTCGGCCAGGATGATCACGATGTTCGGCGGCCGTGCCGGCGCCGCACTGTTTCGGTGGACGACGTCGGCGACGGGCTGGGCATCCTTCTTCGCGTCGACGTAGACCGAGGTATCGAGCACCCCGTAGCCTTCGTGGGGCCCGACGCGGTCGCAGGCCGCGAGGCCGAGGGTGAGTCCGACTCCGAGAGCGAGAGCCAGAGGGCGAGCGAAGGAACCGGTTTCCATAACGGCAGCATCATAATGATAACAAAGTGACTTGTCACTTTTTTATTATCGGGATAGATTGACACGATGGGCACCCAGGCAGAGCGTCGGCATTCGACCCAAACGCGTCTTCTCGACGCCGCCTCGGCGTGCCTGGTGGAGTCGGGCTACGCCGCGCTCACCACGACCGCGGTCGCCCGGCGGGCCGGCCTCTCCCAGGGAGCGCTCTTCCGCTACTTCCCGTCCAAACCCGATCTTCTCGCCGCGACCGTTGAGCACCTCTTCGCCGCGCTGACGGCACGCTACGAGGCCCGCTTCTCGAAGGTGGCGGCAGCAGGGGGCGCGACGGTGTCTGCTGCCATCGGGCTTCTCGCCGAGGTACTCGACGATCCGCGGTATCTCGCGGCCCTCGAACTCCACACCGCCGCACGGACCGACGCCCGCCTGCGCGCGAGCCTCGACTCCGTCGTACACCGGCACGGCGAGAACCTGCGCCGGCTCGCATACGGGCTCCCGCTCGAGCCCGGGGCCGGCGACGGCCAGTTCCTCGACGACCTCATCGACCTCGCGACGCTCGCGCTTCAGGGTGCGGCCGTGCACCGCATGGCGGTCCACGAGACCCGTGCGCCGAGGCGCGTGATCGCGGCGCTCACGCGGCTGGCGGGCCTCGCCCGTGCTGCGCAGCCCAACCGCCTCGCCACGAACAGCCCCCGTCCACGCCACAAGAGCAAACCACGGAGAGGATTGCGATGACCCCCACAAACAAGACTGCGTTGATCACCGGGGGCGGCGGCTTCATCGGCCACCGCCTCGCCCGTCGCCTCGCGGAAGCCCGGTACCACGTGAGGGGGCTCGACCTCTCGCCCGCCGCCGCCGCCGACTATCGCGCGTTCGGCGGCGAGCTCCTCGTCGGCGACATGCTGAAGGGTGATGATCTCTCCAGAGCAGCCGAAGGCGCCGACCTCGTGGTGCACACGGCCGCGAAGATGGGGATCGACGACGACTGGGCGAGCTATCGGGCCGTCAACGTCGAGGGTGCCGACCGCGTGGCAGGGGTGGCGCGCAGCGCTGGAGCGTCGGAGTTTATCCACCTCAGCTCCGTGATGGTCTACGGGTTCGACTTTCCCGACGGCGTTGCCGAGGACGGCCCGCTCGACGGTGCGGACAACCCGTATTGCCAGACCAAGATCGAGTCGGAGCAGGCGGTGCTTCGCCATCACGAGCCCGGATCGTTCGACGTGTACGTCATCCGGCCCGGCGACGTGTACGGCCCCGGCTGTCAGCCGTGGGTTCGCACGCCGGTGGAGCTCATGCGGGCCGGACTGTGGCTGTCGCTCGGCGACGCCGCGGCTGTGCACAACCACGT
>CAYGXT010000126.1:0-7784 GCA_964353695.1 uncultured Myxococcaceae bacterium | reverse complement strand
AGCTCGCGATGCGGTCGGCCGATCCGAGAGCTTCCCCGGCTTGCACAGACCCTGCCCTGGGCCGTTCTGCGCCCAGCGGCCCCTCGTGGAGGACCCCATGCAGCGCTGGATCGATCGGCGCCGTGCCGCCCGCAAGCGTCCCACATCCGGCCCTCGACCGGCCGTGTCGCGCGAGCGTGTGCCCGGCCCGGCCGAAATCGAAAACGTGCTCGAGTGCGCCTGCAAGGACGCGACACCCGCCGTCGTCCTCGTACGCGACACGGGAGACGTGCTGCGCGGCCGCTTCGCATCCCGCGAAGGCTCGCGGGTCAGCCTCCTGCTGGACGGGCCGGAAGACGGCGCCGCGCTCCGTCCGCTCTCGCTCTGCTGCGTCAGCTTCGCTCTCGACGAGCGGGCCTACGTCTTTCTCGCGCCGCTCTGGCGCATCAGCCCGAATCCAGGGGAGGCGCCCGGCCGACTGCTTTCCGTCGGCCTGCCCGGTCAGATGGCCGCCCTCGACGTGGGCTCGGCGCGGCGCATCCCGATCGACGTCGGCGTAACGCTCCCGATCGAGATCGGCGCCTACGATCGCCGCGCTTGGACGCCGGAGGCCGTGGACCTGAGCGCGACGGGCGTGCTGCTCGAGTTCGGCGCCGAGAAGCCTCCCCGGCTCCCGGTCGGGGCGCTCGTGGAGATCACCCTCGAGCTCGAGGATGTGCGCGCGACGCTCACCGCCGCCGTACGACGCCGCGACGGCTCACGCCTCGCGCTCTCGTTCGTGGATCTGGTACCGAGATCGACGGCGACACCGCCGCAGCAGCTGCAGGGGATCCTGGCGCGACTCGAGCAGCTCTGGCTCGAGAGCAGCGGGGACTGAGCAAGTCCAAGAAACTACGCCTCCTCACCGAGGTAGGCGCGGCGCACGCGGGGATCGGCGGCGAGTTCAGCGGCCGAACCCTCCAGCACAAGAGAGCCCGTCTCGAGCACGTAGGCGCGGGAGGCGATGCGGAGCGCCTGGTGTGCGTTCTGCTCCACGAGCACGACCGTCGTGCCGGCTGCATGGATGGTCTGGATGATCTCGAAGATCTGCTGCACCAGCCGTGGCGCGAGGCCGAGCGACGGCTCGTCGAGGAGCAGCAGTCGCGGCTGCGCCATCAGCGCGCGGCCGATGGCGAGCATCTGCTGCTCGCCGCCCGAAAGCGTGCCGCCGGCCTGCTTCAGGCGTTCGCGAAGCCTCGGAAACAGCGAGAGCACCTGCTCGAGCGTCTCCGCGCTGCTGCCGCGGCGCACATAGCCGCCCATCTGCAGGTTCTCGAGCACGCTCAGGTTCGCGAAGATGCGGCGGCCCTCGGGCACGTGACAGACGCCGAGGCGCACGATCTGGTCAGGCCGGGCCGAGCCGATGTCCTCGCCGTCCAGCAAGATCCGGCCGCTGCGAGGACGCACCAGCCCGCTCACGCTTCGGAGAAGTGTCGACTTGCCGGCGCCGTTCGAGCCGATCAGCGTGACGATCTCGCCTGCGCGCACCTCGAGCGTGACGCCGCGCAGCGCCACGATGGCGCCATAGCCGGCCTCGAGGTCCTCGATCCGGAGCAACGGCGCCGTCACGCGCCGCTCCCGGCCGTGCCGAGGTAGGCCTCGATCACACGGGGATCCTGACGCACGACGTCGGGCGGGCCCTCGGCGATCTTCTCGCCGTGGTCGAGCACGGTGACGCGCTCGCACAGGTCCATCACGAAGCGCACGTCGTGCTCGATCAGCACGATCGCGAGGCCGAGCTCGCCCCGCAGCCGCGCCACCAGCTCGCGAAGCGCCTGCTTCTCCGACGGGTTCATGCCGGCGGCCGGCTCATCGAGGAGCAGCAGGCGAGGCTGCGTCGCCAGCGCGCGCGCGATCTCGAGCAGGCGCTGTGCAGCGTACGGAAGCCCGCTGGCGGCCGCTTCGGCGAAGTGCCCCAGCCCGAGACGCGCCAGCAGCGCGTGCGCCTGCGCCGTCCGCTCGCGCTCGCGACGCCGCCAGGCCGGCGGGCGCAGCACGTCGGCCAGCCCCGACCTGTGCGCAGCGGCCAGCGCTGCACGCACGTTCTCCAGCGCCGTCAGCCCGCGAAAGAGCCGAACGTTCTGGAACGTGCGCCCAATGCCGCGCTGGCTGATCACGTGGGGCGGTCGGCCGCCGATCTCGTTGCCGTCGAAGCGGACGGAGCCCTCGCTCGGCTCGTAGACGCCGGTGATGACGTTGAAGGCCGTCGTCTTCCCGGCGCCGTTCGGTCCGATGAGCGCCACGAGCGAGCCGGGCTCCACGCGGAAATCGAGCTCCGAGAGCGACGTGAGGCCGCCGAAACGCACCGTCAGGTTCTGGATCTCGAGCAGCGCCACGTTCAACCAAACCGGCGGCGCAGCCAGCCGAAATCGAGTTCCCGCGTGCCGAGCAGGCCCTGCGGGCGCACCAGCATGGTGAGGATCAGGAGCAGCGAGTAGAGGATCATCCGCCACGCGCCGAGCCCGCGCAGCAGCTCGGGCGCTGCCGTCAGCACGGCGGCGGCGAGCACTGCGCCGGTGATGGAGCCGAGGCCGCCGAGCACCACGAAGGCCACCAGCTCGAAGGAGCGCAGGAAGGCGAAGCTGTTGGTGTGGACGTAGCCCTCGCTGTGGGCAAACAGGGCGCCGGCCACGCCGGCAAAGAAGCTCGCGATGACGAAGGCCTCGACCTTGACGCGGGTGGTGGGAACGCCGATCGAAGTCGCCGCGATCTCGTCCTCGCGTACGGCCCGGAACGAGAGGCCCCCGCTCGAGTAGACGAGTCGCGCGATCACGAGGATGGTGATGAGCACCAGCGCGTAGACGGCGCCGAAGCCCTCGAAGCGCAGGTCGGCGGCAGGATGCTCGGCGGCAGCCAGCGAGAAACCGCGCGCGCCGCCCACGGCGTCGACGTTCAGGATCGCGATGCGGATGACCTCCGCGAAGCCGAGGGTTGCAATGGCGAGGTAGTCACCGCGTAGGCGCAGTGCGGGGATCCCGACCACCAGCCCCGCGACCGCGGCGGCGAGGCCGCCCGCCAGCAGCGCGATCGGGTAGTAGACGGCTCGGGCCAGGCCGGACGGGAGCACGCCGAGCAGCGTCTCGAGCCAGCCGGCCCCGACGTAGACGCTGAAGGCCGCCGAGACGTACGCGCCGACGGCCATGAAGCCGGCGTGTCCGATCGAGAACTGCCCCGTGAAGCCATTCACGAGCTGAAGGCTCACCGCGGCGATCACCGCGATGCCGATCCGGATCACGATCGTGGCGTAGTAGGCGTTGAGAACGTGCGGCAGCAGCGCATCCAGAGCCAGCAGCGCGAGCGCCGCAGCCACCGCTGCGATCCACCCGATGCGACTCACGCTACACCTTCTCCGTCTGCGACACGCCGAACAGGCCCGTGGGCTTGTAGAGCAGGATCACGATCAGCAGCACGAAGGCGATGGCGTCGCGGTAGGTGCTCGAGAGGTAACCCGAAACCAGCGTCTCGATCACGCCGAGCAGGATGCCTCCGAGCATGGCGCCGGGGATGTTTCCAATCCCGCCAAGCACGGCAGCGACGAAGGCCTTGAGTCCCGGGAGCACGCCCATGAGCGGATCGATCTTGGGGTTCGTGAGCCCGACCAGCACGCCGGCCGCGCCAGCGAGCACGGCGCCGAGGACGAACGTGCCGAGGATGACACGATCGACCGGCACACCCATCAGGGCCGCCGCTGGAGCATCGAAGGAGACGGCGCGGATCGCGCGACCGAAGCGCGTACGCATCACCACGAGCTGGAGGCCGGCCATCAGCGCAATCGCCGTGCCGAGCACGGTGAGCTGCACGTTCGAGATCGAGAGTCCGCCCAGCTCGAGGACGTTCCGGGAGGCCACCAGCGTCGGGAAGAATTTCGGATCGGCGCCGAAGACGAGCTGGCCCAGGTTCTGTAACAGCAACGAGACACCGATGGCCGTGATCAGCGGCGCCAGCCTCGGCGCGTTGCGCAGCGGCCGATAGGCCACGCGCTCGATCACGGCGGCGAGCAGTGCGCAAGCAGTCATGGACGCGCCTAGGGTGAGCAGGAGCCCGCCGGTCGACGGTGCGCTCGCCACTCCGAAGTAGTGGGCGGCGTAGTAGCCCGTCATCGCGCCCACCATGTAGATCTCGCCGTGGGCGAAGTTGATGAGCTTGAGCACGCCGTACACCATCGTGTAGCCGAGGGCGATCAGGGCGTAGATCCCGCCCCATGCCACCCCATTCACGAGCTGCTGGAGCAGGTTGTCCAGGAACGACTCCCGTCAGAAGGCCGGGACCGTCTGCTTGTAGCGGAAGGCTCCGTCCTTGATCTCGATCACGACGGCGTCCTTCCGGGCGTTGCGCTGCGGGTCGATGCTGATCGTGCCCGAGACGCCGGGATAGTCCTTCGTGGCGGCAATGGCGTCGCGCAGCTTCGGCCCCTCGGTCGTGCCCGCGCGCTTCAGCGCATCGACCAGGATGCCCGCCGCGTCGTAGCCGAGAACGGCCATGGCGTCCGGGACCTCACCGTGCTGCTCCCTGTACTTCTTCACGAACTCCTGTACCAGCGGGCTGTCGGAGTCTGCCGCGTAGTGGTTCGAGAAGAAGTTTCCCTCGACGGCCGCGCCCCCGATCTCGAGGGTCTTCGTCGAATCCCAGCCGTCGCCGCCGAGCAGCGGGACCTTGATGCCGAGCTCGCGGGCCTGCTTCGCGATCAGACCCGCCTCCGTGTAGTAGCCAGGAACAAAGAGGGCGTCGGGGCTGGTCCCGCGGATCTTGGTCAGCTGGGCACGGAACTCGATGTCGCCGCTCGTATAGCGCTCGTCGGCGACGATCTCGCCGCCCTGCGCCCGGAAGGTCTTGCGGAAATAATCCGCGAGGCCCACCGAGTAGTCCTGCTTGAAGTCGAGCAGGATGGCGACCTTTCTTGCGCCGAGGGTCTCGCGCGCGAACTTCGCCATCACCGCGCCCTGGAACGGATCGATGAAGCAGGCGCGGAACACGTAATCTCCGACCTCCGTGACCTTCGGATTGGTGGAGGCGGGGCTGATCATCGGCACCCTCGCGCGCTGGGCCTCGGGCGCCGCGGCCAGGGAGCGCGAGGAGGCGACCTCGCCCAGGAGCGCCACGACCTCGTCCCGCTTCAGCAGCTTCTGGGCCGTGGTGCGCGCCTCTTCCGTGATCGAGCGGTCGTCCTCGGTGATGAGCTCGAGCGGGCGCCCGAGCACGCCACCCTGCGCGTTCACCTCCTCGATCTTCATGCGGATCCCATGATCCGTGCTCTGGCCGAACGTCGCGGTGTCGCCGGTGAGGGAGGCGTAGTGGCCGATCTTGATCGGAGCTGCGGCCGCCTCCCCTCCAGGCTTCACTTCACTGCCGCAGGCCGCAGCCAGCGCCACCGCCGCAGCGGCCGTACCGACACGCCAGCGTCCGAGCATGCTTCCCCCCGACCCCGCTTTCCGCGGATTCTGCTGAGTACCTTCCCGCGACCGGCGCGGCAAGGATCTCCACCCTTCTCAGGGGCCGGCCAGCTTCAGGGGCCGGCCAGCTCCCGCTCGAGCACGCGTGCGATCGGTGCGGGGAGCCCCGCTACGGCAGCGTAGGTGGTGCGCGCCGCCCAGCACGCTTCGGCCGGTGGCTTCTCGGAAAGGGCGGCGAGGGCCTGCCGCAGGCGCTCGGAGTCGGCTTCCGGGACGCGCTTGAACAGCACGTTCAGCGCCAGCTGAAGCTCCTGCTGGCTCGGGCGCGCGGCCGGCCGCTTCTCGAGCTCGGCTCGGGCCGCCTCGAAGGAGAGCGCTACCCACTCCTCGAGCGACTCGGGGTCGAGCACGATGACGGCCGCATCGTGGACGACCTCGTTCTGCTTGCCCGTCACCATGGCGCTGCAGGTCTCGACGTCGAGGCTCTGGAGCATGCGACCGACGATGCGCGTACGCACCTGCAGTCGCTCGTCCGGAAGACGGCGCATCCCCTTCGCGGCGAGGCTCTGGATCGCCTGCCGCAACTCCTTCTTCGGCAGCCCCGCGAGCTGCGCCTGGAAAGCCGAGACCGTGGCGAGCTGCGTCAGCTGTCGGTCGAAGGCGGCATCGAAGCGCGAGAGATTCACAGGACGCGGCACAGCCGGGCCCTGCTCGGAGACGCCACGGAGGAGCAGCCAGACGCCGAGGCCGAGGCCGAGCAGGAGCAGGAGCAGGCCGAGGACGGGCTTCGACACGGCTGCGGGTCTACCACAACGGCGGGCACCCGCCAGCTCGTCACCGGCCAGCTCACCGCCGAGGCTGCTTCAAGTCCTCGCCGGCACGGCCGAACAGGAGAAGGGGGGAAACGCCATGCAGGATCTCTGGAAGCACGCGCGGGAGTTCACCCGCTGCCCGACGGCGATGGAGGTGGAGATCGCCATGGGCGAGCGCAGCGTCGTGGGCTCCACCCGCGACGTGAGCCTCAACGGGATCTACCTGTACGGCGAGCGGCAGTTCCCGGCCGGCACGCGCTGCCGGGTGACTCTATTCGTCGGCGGCCGCGAGAGCGACGTGCGGGTAGAGGCTTCGGGCCACGTGGCGCGGGTCGATGCACAGGGCATGGCCGTCCACTTCGATGAGGTGAGCCTCGACGGCTACCAGCATCTCAAGCAGCTCGTGCTGCTGAACGCGCCCGACCCCGACCAGGTCGCCGAGGAGATCGATCAACACGTGGGCCTGCGCCGCCGGGAATGAACCCAGCCAGCACGAGCGTTCGCGCTACGACCGCCGCAGGCGGTAGGCCCATGAGCGCTCGACAGCCACGCGCTCGAAGGCGTCGTCTGCATGCAGCGTCGTCTCGGTCGCGCCGAGAAAGAGATAGCCGTCGGGTTCAAGCGCCTGCCGGATCCGGCCGAGAATCTTACGTCGCGCCTCGAGATCGAAGTAGATCAACACGTTTCTCAGAAAGATCAGATCGAGCGGTGGCATGGGCGGCCAGGCCTTCACCAGGTTGAGCGGCCGAAACTGGACCAGCCGGCGCACGTCTTCCCCGAGCTGCCACTCGGCACCGTCTCTCTTGAAGTAGCGGGCCAGCAGCGGCGCCGGAAGGCCGCGGTTTACTTCGAGCTGGCTGAAGCGACCGCTGCGTGCGCGCACGAGCATCTCTTCGGAGATGTCGGTTGCTACCAGCGTAACGCTCCATTCGCGAAGCTGTGGGAAGTCCTCATGCAGCAGCATCGCGATGGTATAGGGTTCCTGCCCGCTCGAGCTCGCGCCACACCAGATGTGGAGCTTGTGCTCGCCCTCACGCCTGCGGATCAGCTCGGGCAGGATCGTCTTGCGCAGCGCCTCGAAGGGATGAAGATCCCGAAAAAACGAGGTCTCGCTCGTCGTCATCGCGTCCACGACCTTCGCGTGGAGCGGACCGAAATGCGTGTTCCGCAGCCGCTCGACGAGGACCTCGATGCTCTCGATGCCCTCCCGGAGTGCGAGTGGCGCGAGCCGGGTCTCGACGAGATACGCCTTGCTCGGCTCGAGCACGATCGCCGCGTGCTCCTTCACCAGGCCCTGCAGCGCCTCGAAGTCGCGCTCGCCGAGCCCCATCACCTGCCTGCCGGTCTGTTGCGCAGGCTGGAGCCGAGGAGGGCGCGCTTCACTCGCGAATCGTCCACCACCAGCACGCGCATGCTCGGGCTTCCCTCCGACGCCACTGCGGTTCGGCAAGTCGCGCGCCCCGCATGAGGGCCGGGGGACCGGGGCGGGCCAGCGGCTATGTTCAGAGCCCGGAGGGGGAAACAGGGATGAACGTCGAAGGCAGAGCCGCGCTGGTCACGGGGG
>CAYGXT010000125.1:0-7790 GCA_964353695.1 uncultured Myxococcaceae bacterium | reverse complement strand
GGTGGAGTCGAGCTGCGCCAGCAATGCGTGCAGCAGCGTGGTCTTGCCCGTCCCGACCTCGCCCGTCAGCAGCACGAACCCCTTGCGCGCGCGAACGCCGTAGACGAGCGTCGCCAGCCCCTCGCGATGGGCCTCGCCCAGATAGAGAAACGCCGGGTCCGGCGTCATCTCGAACGGGCTGCGCAGGAGTCCATAATACTGCCGATACATGGGCGCGGGCCTAGCCTCCCGTGGCCGGTGCAGCGCCGCCCGCCGCGGGCTGCGCGGGCGTGGCAGGCCTGGCCGGCGCCGGCGGGCTCTGCTCCTTCGCCGCACGCCAGGCCGGCAGCACGTTCATGTAGAGGTAGCCGCCCCCCGAGCCGACCAGGACGAAGAGAACCAGCGCTGCGGTGGCGACCGCCGTTCGGAGCCGGCGCCGCCGCGCAGCCGCGCGGTCGGCATCGAGCAGGATCGTCGGGATCTCGGCCAGCACCGGGATGCGCAGCCGCTGTTGCAGGTCGCGCGCCATATGGAAGGAGCTGTCGCCGCTCTCCAGCAGCAGCCCAATGCCGCCGCCGAGGGCCAGCCCGAGCATCATCCCCACGAGAACGATCACCAGGCGCTTCGGCGAGGCCGGATCGGGCGGCGGCACGGCCGAGTCGAGCACACGGAACTGCTCGCCCTTCTGGCGCCGCTCCATGTTGGCCGCCGTGCCAGCCTCGAGGCGTTTCGCGCCGTACTCCTCGACGCTCTTCGAGAGCGACTCGTACTCGCGCGTGAGCGCCGCGAGCTGCTCCTCGACTCTCGGGGTCGCAACGACACGGCCCTGAATCTCCTCGACCTGGGCGCTCAGCCGCTGGATGTCCTGCTGCGCGGCCTGCACCTTGAGCTGGGCGCGGCGCATCTCCGCCTCGGCCTGCTGCTGCGGCAGCGAGCGCGGGGCTTCCTTGCTGCCGCCTTCGGCCTCGAGGCGCTCCTTGAGCTGGTCGAGCTCCTGCTGCATCGCGACGATATCGGGGTGCTTGTCGGTGTAGCCGCGCGAGCGCGCCTCGCCGAGCCTGAGCTGCAGCAGCTCGATCCGCCGCACAGGGTTGGCCTCGTCGTTCGGCGCCGACAGGGCCTGCGCCTGCAATGATTGCTGGCGGTAGAAGGCCTCGTCGCTCTGGGCCGTGGCCAGATCGCGCTGGGCCTGGCGCAGGTTGCCGATCGAGTTCTCCAGCATGCGCTGATTCGACTGCATCTCTTCCGGCAGCCGGCCAGGATTGTCGGTCTTGATCTGCGCCGTCTGCGACACGACTTCCCGGATGCGGCCCTGCAGGCGCCCCAGCTCGGCCTCGAGAAACTCCGACGTATCGCCGGAGATCTGGACTCGCTCCTTGATATGCTCGTCGATGAAGTCGTTGGCCAGCCGGTTCACCACGGCCGCCGCCGTCGTGGCCGAACCGGAGCTGAAGACGAGCCGGAAGGTGTTGATCTCGATCTCGCGACCGCCGCGGCCTCGCAGCTCCGGCGTCTCGAGCTCGGGCAGCACAGGCTCGACGCGGATATGCTTCCGCATCTCCTCGATGACCTCTTCCCGGGTCATCTCGTCCGCCAGCTCCGGATAGAGCTTGAGGTCGTCGATCACCTTCGAGAGCCGCGGCCGCGACAGGATCTGCATCGTCATGAGGTGCAGGCGGTTGTTGAGATCGCTCTCGGCAACGCCCGACTCGATCAGCTTCTTCGAGATGCTCTGAGGCTCCACCAGCAGCGTGGCGCTCGCCATATAGACGTTGGGCAGGAAGGCGGCGACCACGATCGACAGCAGGAAGACCGCACCTGCGACGGTCGCCATCACGGGCAGGCGGCGCCGGATCATCGGGCGCAGATCGTCGAGCTTGAAACCCTGTTCTTCCGTCATGCCGTTTCTCCCGCCCTGGGGCAATCAGTTGAGAATGTGGATCGGATCGAATTCGTACCGGAAGCCGATCGTAACGATGTAGCGGTCCGTGTTGAGCGAGTTGAGGCTTTGCACGAGATCCCTCTTCGTGGTCTGCTTCTCGTAGCTCGCGCGTCCGTAGACGTAGGTTCTGCGCGTGATCCTCCGGTTGAGCTGCGTCGAGAGGCCGTAGTTCAGGACCTCGAGCCCCGATTTCTGCGTGAACGTACGCAGGCCCTGGGCTTGCGCTCCCGCGAAAAATAGCCCGCCACCAACGGGGATGGCGACGGGCTTCACCTCCGTCAGCACGAAGGATTGTTCGCTATCCGATTGTTGGCGCGTGAAGATCCCCGTGACCGTCAGCTCCCATAGGGGCGACGGATTCCAGTCTCCCGTGAGCGTCACGCTGTCCGTGATCAGGGACTGGTTGAAGCCCGAGGTATTGGAGGCGCTGCGCACGTAATTCACCCTCGCATCGAACCACGTCCAGCGCTTCGTCATGGATACGTTCGCGAAGTAGGTGAGGCTCATGCCACCCGACTTCGGTGCCGTTCCGATCTGCGCGAGCGTGCCGGTCTGCGCGAGACCGACCTGGGCGGCATCCACCGGGATGGTACGACACCCCTCCGCGACCAGGACGCCCTCGAACGGGGTGCAGCTGTTTCCATCGAGGGGTTGAAGCTCGGTACCGGTCGGAGTCAGAGCAATGCGCGAGAAGAGGGGGGCGTTCTGTCGCGTCGTCACGAGATCGCGCTTGTCCGGATCGACGAGTGTCGGGCCGGCATTGAGGCTCAGCGACCAGGTGGGTGAGAAGTCGTGATCCCAGATCCCGTAGAGCTGGTAGTAGTTCGTACCGTTCGTCTTGCCGATGGGGGGTTCGGTGGTCTGGCGTGTCGCGCCCAGGCCGGAGCCGATCCGGTCCGTCGGCGACCAGGCGTAGGTCGCAAAGGCCTGCGCGACCGTCGACATGCTGTTGGAGAACCTCGAGCCCTGGTAGTTCGCAAGGCCGTTCGAGATCGAGATCTCGCTGAGCCAGAGGGGCGTGAGGGCGTGCCGAAGACCAACGACGGCGTTGTTCTGGGTCACGAAGTTGTTCGAGAACACGGGCCCCGGCGTCGCGAGGAGCCCGGGCTGGTTGGTCTCGAAGTTCGAGGTCCGGGTCGGTGTGTAGCTGAAGCTGTCGGTGGCGTAGAGCTCGGTGGCCGCGCTCGGGTTCCAGCTCAGACTCCCGTTGCCGAGTTGGTAGAAGCTGTTGATGCCGTGAACGGTGTAGTAGGCCTCGTACGAGGGCCGGTACAAGATCTCCCAGTTGAGCTGTCCAGTCTGATCTCGCAGCGCGACGGTCGGCCCGATGCGGAGGCTGCCGTCGCCCTCGACGTCCGTCGACTGGTAGAACACGTTGCTGTTGTAGTTGGTCTGGCCCTCGACCCCGAGCACGGCCTCCACCGCCCCTGCGGAGCCGGACAGCAGGCAGAGCCCGAGCAGGAGTGCAGCGAGCGAGGAACGCATCGGATCGGCCCGGAGCCTCAATCGGTTACGACGATCGAGTCGCCGTTCTCGAGCAGCATATTGGCCTCGTCCTTCGTGCCCATGACGAAGTCGCCGTAGCTGAAGCTGTATTCAGTGACGCCACCATTCGGCGCACGGCGAATGACCTTCACCCCGTTCTTGTCCGCAAAGGTGCTGAAACCGCCGGCCACGCTGATGGCGTCGAGCACGCGCATGTCGTGCACGAGCAGCACCGGCCCCGGCCGCAGCACCTCGCCGAGGACGTAGACCTTGCGACTGTTGATCTGCACCACGACGACCGTCACCTCGGGCGCCGTCACGTACTCCGCCAGCTTCTCCGTGAGCACCTGCTTGAGCTGGTCGGTGGTGAGCCCCGCGGCCTGCACGTCATTGACCAGCGGCGCCGAGATCCGGCCGTCCGGCCGCACGGGCACCTGCGGCACCGACAGCTCGGGGTTCTTCCAGACCGTGATCGCCAGGATGTCGCTGGGTCCGATCGAATACGGGGCTTTTTCTCCCCCGGTCGGCTCCGGCGGCGGCGGCTGGACGGCCCGACCACAGGCGACGATCCCCAGCGCGAGCAGGCAGCCGACGAACGTCACCCGGCGTAGAACACGAGATTGCATCTTCTCCCCCCCTCTAAAAATGCTGCGCACGGGCGCTAGCTGCGCTCGCCGAGCCCTGCCTCCTTCATCTTGTAAAGCAGGGCTTTGTAGCTGATCTGAAGGCGCTCCGCGGCTTCTTTACGGTTCCACCGGGTCTGCTGCAACACCCGCTCGATCACCCGTTTCTCGGCAACTTGAGCGGCACGCTTCGAGATTGTCTTGAGATCTATTCCTTTCCCATTTGCGATCTCGGCGCCCAGGGCATCGAAATCGAGCCCTGGACTCGCCTCACGGGAGGCCGGAGCTTCCTTCTGCGCGAGCTCCTGAACCACCACCCTCTCGTTCCCGAGCACGACCATCCGCTTCATCATGTTCTCGAGCTCGCGAATGTTGCCGGGCCAGTGGAACTCCATCAAGGTCGCCAGGGTTTCGGCCGAGAGCGGAGCCAGCGCCTTGCGGTACTGCTCGTTGTACTTGCGCAAGAAGAAGTCGACGAGCAGCGGGATGTCGTCCTTGCGCTCCCGCAGCGGCGGAAGCTGGATGGTGACCACGTTCAGGCGGTAGAGGAGATCTTCGCGGAAGGTCCCCTCCTTCACCGCCTCCTCGAGGTTGCGGTTGGTGGCCGCGATGATGCGCGTGTCTACGCGGACGTCGGCCTCGCCGCCGAGGCGCGAGAACTCGCCGTCCTGCAGCACCTGCAGCAGCTTGGCCTGCAGGCTCGGATGCATCTCGCTGATCTCGTCGAGAAAGATCGTGCCGTGATTGGCGAACTCGAACTTGCCAAGCTTGCGCTTCTGCGCGCCGGTGAAGGCTCCCTTCTCGAAGCCAAAGAGCTCGCTCTCCAGCAGCTCCGACGGCAGCGCGGCGCAGTTCACCTTGACGAAGGGGCGGTCGCGGCGGCCCGAGAGCTGGAAGACCGTGCGCGCAACCACCTCCTTGCCGGTGCCGCTCTCGCCACGGATCAGCAGCGTGATGTCGGTATCGGCGACCTGCTCGATGATCTCGCGCACGGCGATCATCTTCCGGTTGTCGCCGCAGAGCAGCAGCAACTCGGTCTCGGAACGCGCCCGTCCTCGAAGCTCCTCCACCTCGATCTTGAGCGCGTGCTTCTCGAGGGCTTTCTGGAAGGCGAGCTCGAGCTCCTCCACTTCGAAGGGCTTGCGCAAGAAGTCCGAGGCGCCAAGACGCATGGCCTCAACGATGGTCCGCGCCTGTCCGTGGCCGGAGAGCATCACGACCGGCACGTCCGGCAAACGTTGTTTGAGCTGACGCAGCGTCTCGATGCCGTCTATACCGGGCAGCACCACGTCGAGGGTCACGAGATCCGGGCGCGTGTCGTCCAGGGTGCGGAGCGCCTGCTCGCCGTCCTCGACTGCGAAGACCTGGTAGCCCTGTCGCGAGACGAGGGCTTCGAGGTAGTCCCGGACACCCGGATCATCATCGATCACGAGCACCCGGATCGGATCGGCCATCGAGCTCCTCACGCTTCGGCGAGCTTCGTCGAGCTTTCGGAAAAACTCTTCCACTTATCGGAAAAGAGAGGCCGTTAGGAAAGCAGTTTCCCTCGTCGAAGGCGGCAGGGCAAGGTTCGCGACCAGCCACCCCAGGGTTTCGGCGCCGAGGCCGGCGCCTCGCCAGCCGCCCAGCCGCGGCTTATGCTGCCGAGTTCGGTCGTGGCCCTCCGGCGCCCCGCGCTGCCTGCCGATGAGCAGGCCGCAGGATCCGGCCCGCGGGAGGCGCCGGGCAGGAGGGGGAAAAGGCCTGATGGCTGCCGCAGCACAGCGTCCGATCCGCCTCGTCGCGGTGGCCGGCGCCCGGCCCAACTTCATGAAGATCGCGCCCCTGCTGCGCGAGCTTCGAGGGCGGCCGCGCTTCGAGACCGTCCTCGTCCACACCGGCCAGCACTACGACGCCGCTATGTCCTCGAATTTCTTCCGGGATCTCGGGATTCCCGAGCCCGATGTCAACCTCGGCGTCGGCTCGGGGAGCCAGGCCGAGCAGACCGCCGAGGTCCTCCGGAAGATCGAGGCAGTCCTTATCGAGCATCGGCCTGATGCCGTCGTCGTGGTGGGCGACGTCAACTCGACCCTGGCCGCGAGCCTGGCCGCGGCGAAACTTTGTATCCCGGTCGCTCACGTCGAGGCGGGCCTGCGCTCCTTCGACCGCAGCATGCCGGAAGAGGTGAACCGCCTCGTCACCGACGTGCTCTCCCGCTGGCTGTTCACGAGCGAGCCCTCGGGAGGAGAGAATCTCGCACGGGAGGGCGCCCCGGCCGACCACGTCCACTTCGTGGGCAACATCATGATCGATACGCTCCGGGCGAACCTCGAGCGGGCGCGCAGCCTCGATACCCTCGAGCGTCTGGAGCTGCTGCCCCAGGGCTACGCCATCCTGACCCTGCACCGGCCGAGCAACGTGGACGATCCCGAGTGCCTCGCGGGCCTGTTCGCCGTGCTGGAGGAGATCCACCAGCGGGTTCCGGTCGTCTTCCCCGTCCATCCCCGGACCCAGGCCTCGATCGCTCGAAGTCTCGGCGGGCGGGCCCCTCGGCTGCTCTTGACCGAGCCCCTCGGCTATCTCGAGTTCCTGCGTCTGCTCGCCGATGCGAAGCTGGTGCTCACCGATTCAGGCGGCGTGCAGGAGGAGACCACTGTCCTCGGTGTCCCCTGCCTCACCCTGCGCACCAACACGGAGCGGCCGGTGACGGTCACTCAGGGAACCAACATCATCGTGGGGCAGGATCCCGCCAGGATTCGCAAGGCGGCCCTGGCGGTTCTGTCGGGTGAAAGCAAACGAGGTCAGGTGCCGGATCTCTGGGACGGCACGACGGCCAAGCGAATCGTGGACGTCCTCGAGCAGGATCTCGGAGCAGGCTAGTGGTGACGGCGAAGACGAAGCCCTTGCATCGGCGCCTCTACGACGGCTGGATGGTCATCGTCGCACGCTTCGCGTTCGTTCAGACTCTCGTCATCCTGGCGATCTTCTACGGCCTGCTGATCGGACCCTGGGGCGTCGGCGCGGCGCTCTTACGCCGCGACCTGCTCGATAAGCGTCGGCTCCGGGAGCCCGGCTCGGCCTGGCACGAGGCCGATAATTTGAAGTCCGATCTCGAGCGGGCCCAGCACCAGTTCTGAGATTTCGAGCGGCTTTGAGAGAGCGGACCGAGGAACGAGTCTTGAACATCCTGGGCATCTCCTGCTTCTACCACGACGCCGCCGCCGCGCTGCTGCGCGACGGCCAGCTCGTCGCAGCCGCCCACGAGGAGCGCTTCACACGCAAACGGCACGATCCTGATCTTCCGCAGCACGCCATCGACTACTGCCTCGAGGCGGCGGGCCTCGAGATCGGCGACGTCGACCATCTCGTCTTCTACGACAAGCCCTTCATCAAGTTCGAGCGCATCCTTCTCACCTACCTCGCCACCTTCCCCCGCTCCCTGCCTTCGTTCACGAAGGCCATGCCGGTCTGGCTGCGCGAGAAGCTCTGGGTGCCGCAGCAGCTGCATAAGAAGCTTGGTTACGACGGCGAGGTGCTCTTCGCCGAGCACCACCAGTCGCATGCGGCCTCGGCTTTCCTGCCCTCCCCGTTCGAAGAGGCTGCGATCCTGACCCTCGACGGCGTGGGCGAGTGGGCGACCGCCACCCACGGCGTCGGCCGCGGCAACAGCTTCGAGATCCTCCGCGAGATCCGCTTCCCGCACTCGCTCGGGCTGCTCTACAGCGCGTTCACCTACTATCTCGGCTTCAAGGTGAACAGCGGCGAGTACAAGGTGATGGGTG
>CAYGXT010000124.1:0-7792 GCA_964353695.1 uncultured Myxococcaceae bacterium | reverse complement strand
CGCTTCTTCAAACAGACGCCACGTCTCGAGCTCGGGCGACTCCTCGGCGTCACCCTCATCAGCCTCCAGGCTGTCTGCAGGGGGAGCGAGGGGGCGCGTCTCCGGCTCGCTCTCTTCGGCGAGGGGTTCTTGGGCCGTCGCCGCCGCTGCGATCAGCGGCTCCGTATCGAAGCACAGGCCGCCCGCGTGGATGATCTCGCTCGAGGTGGCCGCCAGCGTTCGTGCCACCACGGCCTCGAGCTCGCGCAGGTTCCCCGGCCACGGATGCTGGCTGAGCGCCTCCAGCGCATCGAGTGCGAAACGCCGGGGCCGGGAACCGGTCGCCTCGCAGAAGGCAAGCGCGGCATCCTCGGCCAGGGCGACGACGCGCTCTCTCGACTCGCGCAGCGGCGGTAGCGAGATCGGAATGGCGGCGAGCGCCTGCCGCAACCCGATGTCGATCACGGGCTCTGGCTCCGCGGGCGTGCCCGAAACCGTTCCGATCCAGCGTACCCATGCCGAATGGGCGACGACCGGCGGCGCTGCGAGCTCGATCCAGCCACGCAGGTCTCGCTGCACGGCGGGCGCAAGCCGATCGACGTCTTCGAGCACCACGGTGAGCGAACGGTGCGAGCGCTCGTTGTGCGCCACCGCACCGATCGATGCCAGAAGATCGCCGGCAGCGAGGCTCGGCTGGCAGGAAATCCGCACCAGGGCGCCGCCGGTCGTGCCGCCGAAGGCATGAAGGTAGAGGGCGAGCAGGGTGCGACCCGTGCCGTGCTCTCCGCGGATCAGCACGGGCGTGCGGGCCAGCCGTGGATCGAGGGCGCGCAGCACCTCGGGCAGGTCGAGTCTCGCAAACCAGCGTGCGAAGCGCGCCGCGACGGCATCCCGGGCGCGGCGCTCGGAGAGATGATCGACGCTGCGCCGCGTCAGCGCGGAGCGCAAGCGATGACGCAGGTCGTCGGCCGACGGTGGGAAGACCACCAGCTCGGCATCCAGCGTGTCGAAGAGGCGCCGGGCGTCGGCCTGGTCCTTGCCCTCCACCACCAGCAGCCAGCGCGCCTGGCCCAGGCGCGGTGCAAAGCGGTGGGCGAACTCGAGCTCTACTTCGAAGTCGCCGGCGAGGCCGAGGATGACGACATCGGCCGGCGGGGAGCCCTCGAATAGCCGGCTCGCCGGATCGCCGAGGATGGTGTCCTCCCCGGCGCCCGAGAGCCGGGCGAGCACGGCGCGTCGGCCTGCGTCCCGGTGCACGATCCAGAGCGTGGGCATAGCGGTCAGCAGCCTCGTGCGAACGATCCTGGGGACAACGGGCGCATCCAAACGGAAGCGATCCGACAATCTAGACGGCAAAGCATATGCCAACAGGATTCCCCCGGAAGCGAGCCGGCAGCTGCCGGGTCAAGCTCCCCGGCGGGCGGGCGAAAGGGCGCGTTCCACGTCCGTACCCCGCGCTTGCCGAGCGCTCGTGCTGCTCCCCTGAAGTGCCGCATTCTAGAAAAAACCTTCCCTCCGAGAGGCGTCGTTGGCAGGCGGAGTGTCGGGCAGTAGGCTGGGCACACCGAGAGCGAGAGCCCGTGGGAGAGTGTCCGTGGCGGTAATCGACGGCGGCCCCGAGGTTCGCCTGCGCAACTCTTTTGACCGACCCTACGACGATGCCATCGCCGCGGCGCGAACCTGCTACTCGCCGCGGGTGATCGAGGCCTCGGAGGTGACGGAGCGTCAGCGCCGAACGATCGGCTCGCTGACCTTCTCCGCTGGACACCATACGGTGTATCAGCACGCGACCTTCGAGTTCTCGCTCGAGGGCGTTTCGCGCCAGCTCGTGTGGTGCTTCCTGCATGCCTTTCCGTTCTACAACACGGAGCAGCAGAGCCAGCGCTACGTGCGTCTCGACCAGGCGAGGGCGCACGTGCCTCCCGCCCTCGGAGGCGCGGACCGCCTGCTGTACGAGGCGGCGATCGAGCACGCCTGGCGCGCCTATGCTGAGCTCACCAGGCGACTCGAGCCCGTGACGCTCGGGATCCTCTCCGACCTCTGGCGCCTGAAGGACCGCAAGGGTCAGGCCTTCGGGCGCAGCATCGCCAAGGAGGCCGAGAAGAAGGCGATCGAGACCGCCCGTTATGTGCTTCCCATCGGCTGCCACACGGCGATGGTCTACACCGTCTCGGGCATCGTGCTGCACCGGCTGCGGCGGATGGCGGCTGCCTGCGACGTGCCCGAGGAAGCGCGGCGGGTCGTCGATCTCATGCTAGAAATGGTCGGGCGCCACGATCCGGATTTTTTTAGCGCGGTCGGCGAGCCGCCGCTCGAGCCGGACGAAGTGCTCGAGTTGCGCGCGGCGAAGCCGGGCACCGGCGATGCCACGCTGCTGGAGGTCTTCGACAAATCCCTCGGCGGGCGTCGCTCCCGACTGATCGATTGCGGAGTGCGTGCGCCGGCGGTGGTCGCTGGCGCGATCCGCGGCGTTCTCGGCCGCAACGACCTCGACGACGAGGCGGCCCTCGCGCTGGTGCTCGATCCTGCGAGCAACGGCTACCGCCTCGATACGCTCGACGTCGGCGTCCATTCGCCGCTGATGCGCACCCTCGACCACGCCCACTACACGTTCCGCAAGAAGCTCTCGCACTCGGCCGACTCGCAGGACCAGCGTCATCGCATGGTTCCGGGCTCACGGCCTCTGCTCTCCCGCACCGTGCCTCGGGTGACCGACGTCGTGGAGCCCGAGCTGATCCGCGAGGATGCGGGCTGCCACGCCGTCTTCCGCGAGGCGGTAGAGGCGGCCTTCGATGCGCGGGCGCGGCTGCTCGACCGAGGCGTCGCCCCCGAGCATGCGCTCTATTTACTGCCGAACGCGCTGGCCGTTCGCTTCGAAGAGTCCGGCTCACTGCTCCACCTGCTGCACAAGTGGACCATGCGTACCTGTCTGAACGCCCAGCGCGAGATCTGGGAGGCGAGCATGGACGAGGTGGAGCAGGTGCGCACGGTCCACCCGGAGCTGATGCGGCACGTCGGGCCGCCCTGCGTCGTGAGAAACCACCACGCGCATCCGCGCTGCACCGAGGGCTCGCATTTCTGCGGCATCCCGGTCTGGCGCCGCTTCCCGGACATCTCACGGAGGATCTGATGCGGAGTCTCTTCTGCCTGCTGGCAGGACTTCTCGCGTTCGCCCCGACGGCCCTGGCCGAGAGCATTGATCTCTCGGGCACGTGGTACATGCTCGTACACTACAAGGACGACGCCAGTGGGAATCCCGACGTCCCGCGCTGGGAGGACCGCGTCTGGGTCTTCGAGCGAAACGGTGACCGCCTCGAGTGGAAGGACTATCCGATCGTCGTGTTCGAGGACGACGAGGGCCGTTTCGAGCGCTCACGCGGTCGCTACTCGCGCGTCCTCGCGGCCTGGGAGCCGAGCCCCGGTCAGCTCGCGCAGATCCAGTCGGGCCTCGAGATCAACGAACGTGGCTCCAAGAAGAAGACGTTGGTGGGCTCGGACGCAGCAGGCTGGAAGTCGACCGCGAGCAGCCAGCCCCAGAGCGCGAACATCGTCACCTACACCGAGGCCTGGGGTATCCAGAACCCGGCGACGAAGCCAGTCTTCCTGCGCAATGAGACGCTCGGGTCGGCCGCCATGGAGTCGCTCGAGGGCGGCACCCGCTTCGAGACGCAGAGCGTGGCGGCGGGCGGCGCTGAGCTGAGCGGGAGCTTCGAGCGCGATGGCTCGCGCCACGGGACCTTTCGCATGATGCGCGCAGGGGCCGTCAGCAATGTGGGCAAGGACGGCAAGACGCCCAACGAGAAGCAGCGCGAGAAGATGGAGCAGCTGATCCGGGAGCAGCTCAAGCTCGAGGGCGAGCTCACGCCCGATGCCGTGAACAAGGCGCTCGACACGCAGGCCCCGCAGTAGCAGGGCGCCCGGCCCGGCCATATCCTTTACCCCCGCCGCCCACCGAGAGGAAGCCCATGACCGCGTCTGAAGAGCAGCTCAATCCGCTGGCCCGCGAGCTCAACGCAGCGCTCGAGAGCAATGCGCCCGAGGTTCTGGCGATGCTCTCGCCGCTCGGCCGTCGCCTCTACTTCCCGAAGGGGATCCTCTCCCAGAGCGCCGAGGCCAAGGCCCGCGCCAAGCGCTTCAACGCCACCATCGGCATCGCTACCGAGGGTGGCGCGCCGATGTTCCTGCCCTCGGTGCATCAGTTCCTGAGCGGCATCACGCCCGGCGACGCCTTCAACTACGCGCCGCCGGCTGGCCGGCCCGAGCTGCGCGAGCGCTGGGCCGAGAAGCTGCTGCAGGAGAATCCATCGCTGCGCGGCAAGAAGTTCGGGCAGCCGATCGTCACCAGCGCCATCACCCACGGCCTCGCGCTCGTAGGCGACCTCTTCGTCGGCGAAGGCGACCGCATCCTGCTGCCCGACAAGCTCTGGGGCAACTACCGGCTGACCTACGAGATCCGGCTCGGCGCGAAGGTCGTGACCTTCCCGTTCTACTCGGGCAAGGGCTTCCACACCGAGGCTTTCGCGAAGGCGTTGGCGGAGAATTCGGCCGGGCGCGAGAAGCTGATCGTGCTGCTGAACTTCCCCAACAACCCGACGGGCTACATGCCGACGCCGGCCGAGGGCGAGGCGATTACGCGCGCACTGCTGGCCCAGGCCGAGAAGGGCACGAAGCTCGTCGTGATGCTCGACGACGCCTACTTCGGGCTCTTCTACCACCTGGGCGCGCCCTCGATGACGGAGTCGCTCTTCGGGCTGCTCGCGAACCGCCATCCGAACCTGCTGGCCGTGAAGCTCGATGGCGCCACCAAGGAGCTTTTCGTCTGGGGCCTGCGCTGCGGCTTCGTGACCTTTGGCCCGGGCCGAGCCGAGACGGCCGAGGCCGTCTGCGCCGCCCTCGACGCGAAGGCCCGCGGCGCCATCCGCGGTTCCATCTCCAACTCGCCGCAGCTCTCGCAGACCATCGTGGCGAAGGCCCTCGCCTCTTCCTCGATCGACGCCGAGCGCAAGCAGAAGCACGAGCTGCTGCGCGCGCGCGCCGCGAAGATCTACGAGGTGGCCGGCGCCCCCCGCTTCCGCGAGAGCTGGGAGGTCTATCCCTTCAACAGCGGCTACTTCATGTGCGTGAAGGTGAAGGGCGTGGACGCCGAGAAGCTGCGCGTACACCTGCTCGACCGGCACGGCGTGGGCCTCATCTCGACCAGCCCGACCGACATCCGGATCGCATTCTCCTGCCTCGAGGTGGGCGACGTCGAGCCCCTCTTCGAGTGCCTGCACCAGGGCATACAGGAGCTCCGCGCGGGCTGATCGCGAACCTTCGCTCGACGCCTCGGCGGGCCCGCGGATCGTAGAAGGCGATCCCGTGTGCGTCAGATCGTGTAGTCCTCGTAGAAGACCTGGTTCTCGCGAGGACGCACGAAGACCTGCTCTCCCTTCTCGAGCTGGAGCTCGCGGGCCTTCTCCTGGGTCAGATCCGCCTGGAGCAGCTCGCCGGAGGCAGTCAGCAGCTCGACCTTCACGGTCGGGCCCGCCGCCAGCACGCGCTCCACGCGCACCGGCAGCATGCCGGCCGTCGCGGCGTCGCGCACGATCTCGAGCAGGTGAGGCCGGACGTAGAGCAAAGCGTGGCCGTCCTCGGCCTCGCGGGCGACCTCGAAGCGAGCCCCCTCGACCCGCGCCTCTCCTCCCTCGACGCGCGCATGAAACACGTTCACGTCGCCCAGAAACTCCGCCACGAAGCGCGTTGCGGGTGAGTGGTAGACCTCCTCAGGCCTCCCCGCCTGCTCGATCCGGCCCTGGTTCATGACGACGACGCGATCGGCGAGCTCGAGAGCCTCCTCCTGATCGTGGGTCACGAAGACGGTCGTCATGCCGAGCTCGTCGTGGAGGCTGCGCAGCCAACGCCGGAGCTGGCGCCGAACCCGAGCGTCGAGGGCTCCGAAAGGCTCGTCGAGGAGCAGCACGCGGGGTTGTACGGCGAGCGCGCGGGCCAGCGCCACACGCTGGCGCTGGCCGCCCGAGAGCTGGGACGGCAGCCGCTGCGCCATGCCGTCGAGCTGTACCAGGCGCAGCAGCTCGTGAACGCGCGCGGCGATGACCGTGCGGGCCGGCCGCCGCCGCCAGGGCAGCACGCGCAGCCCGAAGGCCACGTTCTCGAACACGCTCATGTGGCGGAAGAGCGCGTAGTGCTGGAATACGAAGCCCACACGCCGCTCTCGGGCGCTCCGCTCGGTGGCGTCCTCCCCATCGAAGTGCACGCTTCCGGTGTCTGCGAAGTCGAGCCCCGCAATGATGCGCAGGAGCGTCGTCTTGCCCGAGCCCGACGGGCCCAGTAGTGCGACGAGCTCGCCCTCCTTCACGGAGAGGCTCGTATCGTCGAGCGCGGTAAAGCTGCCGAACCGTTTCGCGATCGACCGGGCCTCGATGCTCATGCGTCCGTCTCCCGTCTCGGCTGCCGTTTCAGGCCGCATCCGCCGCTCCCTGCCGCCGGCCCATCCTCCACTCGAGAAAGTGCTTCAGGCAGAGCGTGACCAATGCGAGCAGCGCCAGCAGCGAGGCCACCGCGAAGGCGGCGGCCGTCTGGTACTCGTTGTAGAGGATCTCTACGTGGAGCGGCATGGTGTTTGTCTTTCCACGAATGTGTCCCGACACCACCGACACCGCACCGAACTCGCCCATGGCACGCGCGTTCAGCAGCACGATCCCGTAAAGCAGACCGAAGCGGACGTTCGGCAGCGTCACGCGCCAGAACATCTGCCAGCCGCTCGCGCCCAGAGAGAGGGCCGCCTGCTCCTCCTCGGGGCCTTGCTCCTGCATCAGGGGGATCAGCTCTCGCGCCACGAAGGGGAAGGTGATGAAGAGAGTAGCGAGCACGATCCCCGGCACGGCAAAGATGATTCGGATGCCGTGCTCCTGCAGCCACGGGCCGAGCAGGCCCTGGGCGCCGAAGAGCAGCACGAACACCAGGCCCGAGACTACCGGCGAGACCGCAAAGGGAAGATCGATCGCCGTGATCAGGAGCCGCTTGCCCGGGAAGTCGAACTTCGCGATGCACCATGCGGCCGAGACTCCGAAGACGGCGTTCAGTGGCACCGAAATCGCAGCGACGAGAAGTGTGAGGCGGATCGCAGAGAGCGCAGCAGGGTCGGAGACGGCGTTCCCAAAGCTGGCAAGGCCGGCAGAGAGCGCGTGCGCGAAGACCACCAGCAGCGGGAGTCCGAGGAAGAGGGCCAGGAAGACGAGCGCGATGGCGGTGAGCGTGCGGCGGGCCCACGGCGGGTCTTCGGCAGCATGCCGCGGCAAGATCGCCGGTTGTAGGGCCCAGTCGGACGCGCTCACGCTCCGGCCTCCGCGGAGCGGCCGCGCCGGCCTGCGAGGGCCTGGAGGCCCTGGATCACGAGCAGCAGCGCGAGCGAGACGACCAGCATCACGACGGCGATGGCAGTGGCGCCTGCATACTCGTACTGCTCCAGCTTGGTCACGATGAGCAGCGGGGCAATCTCGGTCTTCATGGGCATGTTGCCGGAGATGAAGACCACCGAGCCGTATTCGCCCACGGCGCGCGCGAAGGCCAGCGTGAAGCCAGCCAGGAGCGCCGGAGAGATGGCAGGCAGCAGCACCCGCCGGAAGGTCTGCCATCGCGGCGCCCCGAGGCTCGAGGCCGCGTCCTCGACCTCCTGTTCGAGGTCCTCGAGCACGGGCTGCACGGTGCGCACCACGAAGGGCAGCCCGATGAAGGTGAGGGCGATCACGATGCCGAGCGGAGTGTAGGCCGCCTCGATTCCGAGCGGCTGGAGCAGCGAGCCCACCCAGCCGTT
>CAYGXT010000123.1:3830-7793 GCA_964353695.1 uncultured Myxococcaceae bacterium | reverse complement strand
TACCCTCGGGGTGCGCCGCCCCCCACCCCGACCGAGGAGAGCCCATGCCGACGAGCCCCGCACTGCAGCGAATGGCCGATTTCGACCTGACGCTGGAGCAGCGGGCGGTCCGCTCGGCCGTCCGGGATTTCGCCGAGAAGGAGATCCTCCCCCACGTCGAGCGCTACGAGCGTGAGGAACGCTACCCGATCGACCTGGTCGCGAAGCTCGTGCCCCTGGGCTTCATCGCGCCGCTCATCCCCGAGCAGTACGGCGGCTCCTTCGTGGACGTCCTCAGCTACGGCGTGATTTGCGAGGAGCTGGCGCGCGTCGACTGGGTCGTGGCCTCGGTGGTATCCGTCATGAACTCGCTGGTGGCGGGCTCGATCCTGAAGCACGGCAGCCTGGCCCAGAAGGAGCGTTGGCTACCGCCCATGGCAAAGGGAGAGGTGCTCTGCTCGGCCTGCCTCACCGAGCCCAGCGGTGGCACGGATCTCGGAAACCTGCGTGCGACGGCGCGCCGCGTGGACGGTGGCTACCGGCTCACGGGCACCAAGGTCTTCATCTCCCACGCGGCCCATGCTGGGCTCTTCTTCGTGGTCGCCACACTCGACCGCGCGCGCAAACATCGCGGCGTGACGGCCTTCCTGGTGGATCCGCACGCCAGCGAGGGCATCAGCATTCGGGATTTTCCGATGCGGACGCTGAAACGCGACAACCTGGCCGAGGTGCACTTCGAAGACACCTTCGTGCCGGCCGAGAATCTGCTCGGCGCCGAGGGCGGCGGCTTTCCGGTGCTCGGCGGCGCCCTCGACATGGGACGCTTCTCGGTGGCGGCGCGCTGCGTCGGTCAGGCGCAGCGCTGCCTTGACCTGGCCATTCCCTATGCCATGCAGCGCGAGGCCTTCGGCCAGAAGATCGGCGAGTTCCAGATGATCCAGCAAAAGATCGCCGACATGGTCTGTCGCACCGAGGCGGCGCGCCAGATGGTGTACCGGCTCGGCCGCATGAAGGATGCTGGCATCGAGCGCGCATCGATGGAGGCGTCGCTGGCGAAGCTCATGGCCAGCGAGGCCGCTACGCAGAATGCCCTCGATGCGATCCAGATCCACGGCGGCTACGGGCTGTCGGCCGAGTACGAGGTCGGGCGGCTGCTGCTGGAGGCCAAGGCCCTCGAGTTCGGCGAAGGTACGAGCGAGCTGCACCGCAAGCTCATCGCAGAGCACGCGCTCGGGATCCGCGGCCAGTAGGCCGCGGCCGCAATTTCATCAGTCTGCCGGAACGCCCAGCGCTGCGGCGAGGCGTTGGCGCAGCGTCTCGGAGGGCGCTGCCACGAAGGCATCCGGGAGGCTGCGCTCGTCGACCCCCTCCTGCTCGATGCGGTCGATGCACCAGCGGGCATCGCCGCCACGCGAGAGCCAGAATCGCTGCACGAACGGAGGCACTCCAGGCGCGGCGACGCGTACCGCCACCTCTGCTGAGGTCGCGTCCTGATGCGCCGAGAGCGGCGAGACTGAAAGTTGCGCGGCCCGCTCGGAGAAGCCCTCCTTGATCTGGGTCGCGAGCCAGATGAGCTCCGCCTCTGCGCGAGAAGGAGCGGCCGGGGCGCTCGCTCTGACCTCGCTCGTCGCGGCGGGAGACTTCCCGCGCAAGAGTCGGCTCCACGCGGCGATCTGCGCGTCCGTCGCGTGGCGGAGCCCGTGGCGGCTGTGGAACTGCTCGCTCAAGAGCGAGCCCGCACGCAGCGGATCACGGCCCAGGCTCTCGAAGTAGAGGGCAACGACCTGCTCCGGCGTCCGCTGTCGCACGCAAGCGCCCATCAGCAGCGCGAGCAGCAGCAGCACGGCGGCTGCGGGACGCAGCCCGTGCGAGCGCTTCATAGCCACCACCCCTGCCACAGCACGCAGCTCGCGGCAAGCGCGAGCGCAAGACAGAAGCCGCGCGCAG
The DNA here is from genome assembly GCA_964353695.1 of uncultured Myxococcaceae bacterium. Taxonomy (GTDB): domain Bacteria; phylum Myxococcota_A; class UBA9160; order UBA9160; family UBA9160; genus MYXO. The sequence goes on along the minus strand of CAYGXT010000123.1, from coordinate 5,867 downwards.
CCGCGCGCACGCGCGGGGCCAGCCCTTGGAGCCCCCACACCAGGAGCAGCGCCGCCGGCAGCGTGGCCGGGAGCAGATAGCTCGCCTTCGCCGCCGAGTAGGCCGGCAGCACCCAGGTGTAGCGGATGAGGGCGGCGAGCAGGAGCGCGCCGAAGAGCAGGGGGCCCGCAGCAGCACCGAAGCGGCACGGTTGGCGCAGCAGGCGAAGCAGACCCGCGGCGGCGAGCAGTGTGGGGACGATACCGCCCACGGCCAGCATCGAGGCCGCCACCAGCACGCCGGGCACGCTCGCGGGCAGAAACTCACCGTGCCCATCCGCCCAGGTGCTCGCGTACAACAGCCCCGGCACCGAGCGCTCGAGGCCAGGCGCGCTGTGGTGTGGTGCAAGAAACGCCGTCAACGGCAAGGAGACGTAGTCGCTCAGGTGCCGCTCGCCGGGCGGCTGGCTTCGCATCTCCTCCTGCACCTGCTCCGCCATGGCAGCCCCGCTGACCACGCTCATGACCGAGCCACCGCTCGCATCCAGCAGGCGTGCGTAGTGCGGTGCTGCCGCGAGCAGCGGGATCGCGCCTACCAGCGCTGCCGCCATCAGCGCGCGCCGCGGCAGCGTGCGGGCTGCAAAGCCGTACGTGAGCGCCGCCACGCCCACCGCGGCGAGTGCGGAAGACTTCGTGAGGAGGGCTGCGGCAAGCCAGAGTGCCGTCACCGCCGCGTGTCGAACGACCGAAGCAGGTTGCGGGATCACCGTCAGCCGCGCCAGCGCCACGGTCACGAGGCACGCGCCGAGCATCTCGTTGCCGAGCATGCTGCTCGCCATCGTGAAGACCGGGCTGCAGAATACGAGCGTCACTGCGACGGCGGCGTCCACCTCCGAGGCGAAGCGCTCGAGTGTCCGCCAGAGCACGAGCGCGAGCGCGATGCCTGCGAGCATCGAGATCGCGCGCAGCCCTACGTGTACGGGAACGCGCTCGGGCAGTGCGCGCCAGACAGCGACCCCGAGCGCGTAGTAGAGCGGAGGATGAAAGCCCCCCCAGCTCCGCGGATCGGGAAGCTCGCCGCGCTCGACGGCCAGCACGTTCACACCATGGCCCGGGCCGTCGAAGTCGTGGAGCGGCGCGAAGGCGGCGAGGTCGTGCACGTGCGTCGCTAGTCCCACCGCCAGCACCAGCAACACGGCGCCGAGCCAGCGCCGCGCGTGGGGCTCGTGGCGCTCGCCGGACTCCCTTGCCGCGCTCAAGCCGGGCTCCGGCGCCGCCACGCGAGCGCCGCGACACACGCCGCTCCCGCCACCAGCGTGCCGATTGCGAGCGCGACACCGAGCCGGAACGGCCGAGGCCGGTAGCGCATCTCGACCACGTGCTCTCCAGCAGGCACCGCCACGGCACGAAAGACCGTGTTCGCGCGCAAAATCGGTGCGGGAGCATCGTCCAGCGTCGCCTCCCATCCTGGGTAGTAGGCGTCGGTCAGCACCAGCGCGGCCGGCTGCTCGCCGCGGGTTCGGATCACCTGATGTTCGGGCTCGTCGCGCTCGAGACTGGTCGTGCCCGCATCGGCATCCGCGGCCATCGCAGCGGCAAGGAGCAGGGCCGGCGGCGGTGCATCGAGCAAAGCGCTGCGACGGGCGTCGAAGTCTGCGGCTACGAGCCGCGCCAGCGCCTGCTCGGGCAGAGGCGGCTCCGCTTCCGCGCGGGTCGCTCGGTAGGCCCGCGGCATCGCATCCGGGTTCTCGAATACCGCCGGTCTCGAGCCGAGCTCCCGCAGCCGCGGGTAGCGCTCCGCCAGCCACGGAGGTGGCTCGTTCGCCAGCAGGAAGCGTACGGAGGCGAGGTCGAAGAGCCGGTTGCGGCTCGGCTCTGCCGGCAGCCCCACGCGCCCGAAGAAAGGGATCTCCCCCAGGTAGCCGCCTTCGGCTGCGCGCTGAGACGGCTCGCCCGATGCCTTGCGGTGCTTCAGGTCACTCGCGTGGATTGTCTCGGTGCTTCCGATCTCGAGGAAGTTCAGAAAGCGCGCCGTCGGTGCCGGCGTCAGCGGCTCGAG
>CAYGXT010000123.1:0-3820 GCA_964353695.1 uncultured Myxococcaceae bacterium | reverse complement strand
TGTCGATCCACGCGAATTCTTCGGCGTGCTGCCAGTGGAGGCGGCCGGCTCCGGCTCCGCGGGAGCTGAGCTCCCGCAGCAGCGCGTCGATGCCGGGAGGTCGCGGCCAGCTCGCCTCGCGCGGAAACGGCAGCGCGGCCCCGAGAGTCACGCCGGACTGAAGGGCCACGGCGACGACCGCGAGGCACACGGCGACGGCCTGCTGCAAGCGCGGCCCGCGCGCAACGAGGCACGAAACCTGCGTTACGCCCACGCCTGCTGCAACGGAAAGCGCGAGCGTCGACAGCAGGCGATAGCGGAAGGGAAAGCGGAAATCTCCCGCCAGCGGAAGCTCGCGCAGCCAGCTGTAGAGCGGAACGTGCAGCGGGAAGGAGACGAGCAGCCCGAAGGCCCCCACGCCGAGCAGCAGGGCGAGGCGCGTGCGTCGTGGGCCGCGCCGGCTGAGCGCGAACGCAGCGAGAGGCAGCGTGAGCATGCCCGGGACGCCGTCGTTCTCGCCGCGGCCGAGCAGCATGGCGACAAAGTACGCCGGATCGTGCTGCGCCGTCACCATCACCGTCTGCTCCGGCGCGAGCACTCCGAGTGCCCGCGAGCTGTGCTCGACGAGCTCCGCAGCGGGCAAGAGTTGAGGCGCCGCCAGCAGGGCGCCGGCGAGCGCTCCCGCGGCGAGCGCCAGTGCCCGTGATGAGGGCACGCGCCCTTCCCGGAGCCCGACCTCGATCAGCGCCCCGCCGGAAAAAAGTGCAGCAGCCAGACACGTCATCAACAGGACATAGGGCCAGCCGGTGAGCGCCTGCATCGCGACCGCCCCCGCCAGCGCGGCGACCCGCCAGGGCCCCGGACGCTCTACGATCCGCTCGATCGCGAGCAGCACCCCTGGAAGCCAGGCTGCGCTGTAGAGCGTGGACGGCGACCAGAGCGCGCCGAGCAGCCAGTTCGAGCCGCCGAAAAGCAGGCCGGCCGCAAGTGCGCCCCAGCCCGTCGCGCCGAGGGAGCGCGCCAGCGCCGTGGCGAGTCCCGCCGCGAGGCCGAGATGCGCGGCTGCAAGCACGGCGAAGGCGAGCTGTGTCGGCAGGAAAACGTGCAGCCAGTTCGGCGGATACAGCACGCCCGTCTGCAGCGTCGCAAGAAATGGCAGGCCGAGACCCTGCTGCGGATTCCAGAGCGGGATCTCGCCGGCGGCGAGCCGCGCGAAAGCGTAGTGCGCATTCGGACGGTAATACGTGAAGTAGTCGAGAGTGCCCCGCGGCACCATGGCCTCGAGCGCGGGCAGCTTGCGCAGCGTACCGAAGGCCCACCAGAGGGCTGCTGCGACGAGCGCGGCCAGCAGCGGCGAGATCCGATCGAAGCGACGCACGAAACTGGACGCTACACCGCTGCCGGCCGGACGAAAAATTGAAAGCCCCCTCACTCGGGATCGTCGTGGGCTGCGATCCCCCGGCCACGCAGCTCCGCGATCCGGGCCCGCATCCAGGCGACATCGGGGTGCCGGGGGCCATCGCGCAGCGCGGCCTCCAGATGGAAGAGTGCCTGCTCCGACGCGCCCTGTTGCAGCCTCACACGTGCGAGCAGATAGTGAACGTGACCATCGTGGGGGTCGATGGCGAGAGCGCGCCGATACGCGTCGGCCGCCTCTGCGAGGGCGCCGCGTTGATGCCGCTCGCCCCCGACGCCGGTCCAGCCGTGCCGGCTCGACGGATATGTCTCGATCGTCTGGAGGAAAAGCGCCTCCGGCTTCGCCCACAGCCGCGCTTGCCATGCGCTTCGGCCTGCGAGGAGGAGCACGAGCAGCAGCGCAGCGCTGCGAGCTGCGCGCGCTTGCGTTTGCCACGCTCGCATCCTCGACGCCGGCTCTACCACGAGCAGCAGCAGCCCAGGTAGCGCGAGAGCGAGATAGCGGTCCGCGTAGACGGTCGTCATCGGGACGAGCTGCAACACGGGAAGCAGCATCGCGGCCACCCAGGCCAGAGCGAGCCAAAATCGACGATCGCGCCGCACAGCGAGGCCGCACAGAGTAGCCGCGAAGGCGATCCCGAAGAGCGGCAGCCAGACACGCACGTCGAGCCAAGAAGTGACGAGCTCAGGCTGAACACAGAAGACGGGGTCCCACGGCAGCACGCTCATGCGCAGGTAGCGCCAGAGCACGCTCGGCAGGATGCGCAGCGTGGCCGCCGCCGATCCGCCGAACCATTCGACGATGCCTCCCTGCGTGCCCTGCGCCTGCAGATTGAGGAGGGCCACGTAGGCGGAGATCACTCCGAGCAGAGCCACGGCCCAGGTGTCGCGCCTCCTTCCGCCCGCATGCGAGTACCACGCGACGGCGAGGACGAGGGGCAGGAGTACGACGGCGCCCTTCGCGAGCAGAGCCAGCGTCGTGAGCACGAGCACCGCCACCAGACGACCCGTCGAGGGTGAGCGCAGATGGGCCAGCCAGCGCTCGAGCGCGAGCAGGGCGAAAAGGAGGGCGAGCAGCGTCTTGGACTGGTTGATCCAGGCGACGGCTTCGATCGTTGCCGGATGCACGACGAAAAGAATTGCCGCGAGCAGCGCGCCCCGTCCAGAGGCGCCACCGCGCAGGGCGAGACGCCGCAGCGCACTCGCGCACGCAGCCAGCAGAAGGATGTTCGCGACGCGATAGCCGAGTGGTGTCTCTCCGAAGCTTGCGCGCTCCGCGTACAGGAAGAAGATGTGGATGGGGGCCCAGTTCGCGAAGAAGGGCTGCTTGAGAATGCGGGGGAGCGCCGCGGCCGGCGGCAGCTCGAGCAGCTCGTTCTGCTGCAGGTAGAGGACGTCGTCCGAGACGAAGCCACCGGGAAGGCTCGGCGCGTAAACGGCGAGGGCCAGTGCGAGGAAGAGAAGGAAACCAAGCGCCTCGCTTCGAAGCGAGAGCCTCTCGGCCCGAGCCTCGTCCACCCGCGCTGCCTAAGAGCGGCCGGCGGGGGGGGCGGAGCTGCCTGCAGCGCGAGCGCGCTCGAGTTCGCTGCGCGCGGCGTCGGCCTCTGGGAATGTCGTGCCGGCGGCGAGCGCCTTCTCGAACGCTTCCACCGCCTCCTGGCTCCGTCCCGCAGCCGCCAGGGCCAGGCCGAGGTGATAACGGATGCTGGGGGACGGCTGGGTTCCCGTCGGTGCGAGCTCGATCGCGAATCGGAAGCGGTCGATGGCGGCCTCGTTCAGGCCCTTCTGCAGGTAAACGAAGCCGAGCGTGTCGGCGACCTCCGGCAGGCTTGGGAGCTGACGCTGTGCCTCCTGAGCCAGCGTGAGTGCGCGGTCGAGATCCGTCCGCTCCGACGCCAGCAGGAACGCGAGGCCATTTTTCGCCTCGGCCAGGTTCGGGTTGTCGGCGAGGGCCCGATCGAACTGCACCCGCGCGCGCGCAGAGTCACCGCGGGACTGGTACAGACGCCCGAGGAGCTCGCGGCCCGCTCCGCGGAGCTTCCCTGCCTGCTCCATCCCTTCCAGCGATTGGGTCGCCTTGTCGAGATCGCCGCGCGCGGTGTAGATGGCCACGAGCAGATTCACCGTGCCCGGCAGGTTGGCGTCGGCATCGAGAGCCTTTCGCGCATCGGCCTCTGCGCCGACGAGGTCGCCCTTGAGGGCCAGCACCTGCGCCCGCAGCAGGTGCAGCGCCGGGATCTCCTTGTTGTGCGCGAGCGCCGTGTCAAGCCGCTCCACGGCACGATCGAACTTTCGCGACGCCATGTCGAGCCGCACCAGCGCCGCAATCAGGGGCGGCTGGTCCGGAGCCGCGGCGAGCGCCGCCTCGAGGTGCTTGTAGGAGGCCTGTGGATCACGCGTTCCCTCGCGCTCGCTGAATGCCACG
>CAYGXT010000122.1:0-7889 GCA_964353695.1 uncultured Myxococcaceae bacterium | reverse complement strand
CGCAGACTCGGCGGCGTCGAGGGAGCGCACCAGCACGACGGCCTGCCCGCGCGCCTCGGGATCGAGGTTCACGTTGCGGCTCGAGCGCGCGAGCCCGTCGGCCTCTCGGACGATCGGCGCGCCCACGATCTCCACGTCGAAGAGCAGGTCGCACACCATGCGTCGGATCAGCGCGAGCTGCTGGAAGTCCTTCTCACCAAAGACCGCCACGTGCGGCTTCGCCGCAAGCAAGAGCTTCGTCACCACGGTCGCGACGCCGCGGAAATGCTCGGGTCGCGAGCGACCGCAGAGCGGACTCTCGAGCGCGCTCACGCTCACCGAGGTCTGGCTGCCCTCGGGGTAGATTTCGGCCGCCGCCGGCACGAAGACCACGTCGACACCGGCCTTGTGGCAGAGTGAGAGATCGCGCTCGTGGGGTCGCGGGTAGCGCTCGAGGTCTTCGCTCGGCCCAAACTGGGTCGGGTTGACGAAGATCGAGAGGACGACGACGTCGGCTCGCCTTCGAGCCTCGTCCACCAGCGAGAGATGCCCCTCATGCAGTGCGCCCATGGTGGGCACGAGTGCGAGCCGGCGTCCGGCCAGGCGCTCGCTGTCCGCGAGCGCTTGAAGCGCCCGCACGCGATCGACGACCTGCATCGCCGCTACCGGTAGGAGTGCTCGGGGCCGGGGAACTTGCCGTCCGCCACCTCGTCCGCGAAGGCTCGTGCGGCCTGCCCGGCGAGCAGACCGAGGCTCGCATACTGCTTCACGAAGCTCGGGGTCGTGGCGTCGCTCAGCCCGAGCATGTCGTGCATCACCAGCACCTGGCCGTCGCAGTTCGCGCCGGCGCCGATGCCGATGGTGGGAATCGCGAGACTCTTTGTGATCTCGCTGCCGAGATCTGCCGGCATGCCCTCGAGCACGACGGCAAAGGCTCCTGCCTCCTGCACGGCCTGGGCATCGGCCAACACCTGGGCACGACCGGCGTCGGTTCGACCCTGCACGCGGTAACCGCCCATGGCATGGATCGATTGCGGCGTGAGGCCGACGTGGCCCATCACGGGCACCTCCGCCGCCACGATGGCAGCGATGACCTCCGCCCGGCGCGCCCCGCCCTCGAGCTTCACGGCATGGGCGCCACCGTCTTTCACGAGCCGTACGGCATTGCGCACGGCGTCCTCGCGCGACACGTGATAGGTGCCGAAAGGCATGTCGGCCACCACGAGAGCACGTTGCGCAGCGCGTACCACCATGCGCGTGTGGTAGACGATCTCGTCGAGCGTCACCGGCAATGTGGTCTCGAGGCCCTGCACGACGTTCCCGAGCGAGTCGCCTACGAGCAGCACGTCGATGCCGGCCGCGTCGAAGACCCGCGCGAAGGGGTAGTCGTAGGCCGTCAGCATCGAGAAGCGCTCGGCGCGCCGCTTGCGGGCCGCCAGCGAGCGCACCGTCACGCGATGCTCGCGGCTCACGGCTTCGAATCCAGGCGAGTGCGAGCCAGCCATGGGTTGGCGGGCCGGACGGGGGGGACGGGGGGCGGTGGACATGGGCCTCTCCGCGCCCGGGCTTCTGACTTCCGCGAACAAGAACGCGACGCCCATGGGGTGGACGTTCGGCCCCGTTTCGCCCCCGTCCCGGTCCACGCATGGATCCGGGCGTCTCTCTGGGCGGTGCAGGCTGCCGTCTTTGTCGCCGGGTGCAGGGTCCCAGGCAATCTCGGGTCGACTCGGTCACCGATGGAGATCGCACTCTGCGATTCCCCTCGGCACCGGAATGCTTACGATCCGCCTCGTGAGTGTCAACGGGGGCCCTTTCGGTGTCAGACCCCGCCGGAGCCCTCCAGCCTGTCCCGGACGGCCGGGGGGATCCAGCGGCCCTCCCAGAGGTTCGCGCCTGCGCTCCGCAGCCCCTGCACCAGCGCGTCGATCCGGTCTTCCACGGAGTCTCCAGGGGCGAGAAGCACCAGCCAGCGACCGCGGACCCGGCACACGCCACTCCGGGTCGGCGCCTCCGTCTCCGCGCCTGCACGAACGGGCATCCGGCGCACCTCGAGGCCTACCTCGCGTGCGAGATCGAGGAGGCAGTCGAAAACCTCGGCCGGCGTCATCTCTGCTCTACCCCTCCGCGGCGAGCGCCTGCGCCAGCGTCACGAAGCGGGCCGGCTCCACGCGCTCGGCTCGGACGCCCGGATCAAGGCCGGCGCTGGAAAGAGCATCTCTGATGCGCGCAGGATCGGCGTCGTCGCCGAGACCGCCACGCAGCGCATTTGCGAGCGTCTTGCGGCGTGCTCCGAAGGCCGCACGCGCCACCCGCTCCACCTGCGCCAAAGCCGCCGCATCGAGACTTGCATCCTCGCGCGGCGTAAGACGCAGAAAGCTCGAGAGCACTCGCGGCGCCGGGAAGAAGCAGCCGGGCCGCAGATCCATCACGCGCTCGACCCGCACCGTGAGGCGGTGGAGAACGGTGAGCGAGCCGTAGTCGCGGCTCCCGGGCTCGGCCACGAGCCGCGCGCCGAGCTCCCGCTGCAGCATCACGCTCCAGCCGCGCAGCCGATCGCGGGCGTCGAGCAGGCGGCGGAGCAGCGGGGAGGAGATCGAGTACGGCAGATTTCCCACCAGACGCACGGGCCCGCCGAGGGAGACCGCGAGGGCACCGATGTCGACCGCCAGGGCGTCCTCGTGCCGGAGCTCCACGTTGGCGGGCAGCAGCGCCTCCTCGCGCAGCGCTCGCACCAGACCGGCGTCGATCTCGAAGCTGACGACGCGGCGGGCACGGGCGGCTAGGGCCAGGGTCATCACGCCAAGACCGGTGCCGATCTCGATCACGGTCTCCTCTGGCTCGACACCAGAGAGTGTTACAAGGCGCGCCGCCAGGGCGTCGTCCACCAGGAAGTTCTGTCCCAGCTCGCGGTTCGCCGCGAGCCCATGCCGCGCAAGGAAGGCCCGAACGGCGCTGGCGCTCACGCGCTTTCGGCCCGCGAACCGAGGGGGACGCGCGAGAAGGCCTCGAGACCGGGGCCGTGCCTCTCTCCCCGTGCCAGCAGCTTCGCGCCGGCAGCGGCGATCATGGCCGCATTGTCCGTACACAGCGCCAGCGGCGGAAAGACGACGCGGAAGCCATCCTGGCGCGCCGCCTCGGCCATGTGCGTGCGCAGCCGCTGGTTGGCGGCGACACCTCCCACCACCACCAGCCGCGAGAGGCCCTCTTGCACGAGCGCGCGCCGCGCGCGCGCCACCAGCACGTCGGTGGCGGCCGCCTCGAACGACGCCGCGATGTCCGCAACGCTCTCGGGGCCGAGCGGGCGGCGCCTCGCTACCTCGAGGGCCACGGCGGTCTTGAGGCCGCTGTAGGAGAACTCGAGACCGGGAAGGCCCGCCAGCGGCCGAGGGAACAGGATCGCCTCGGGATTCCCGCGCCGTGCGGCGTCGGAGACGGCCGGGCCGCCCGGATACGGCAGCCCGAGCAGCTTTGCGACCTTGTCGAATGCCTCGCCCACGGCGTCGTCGCGCGTCTCGCCGAGCAGGACCGGCGGCGTGCCATCCTCGATCCGGTAGAGCGCCGTATGCCCACCCGAGACCACGAGCCCGAGATAGGGCAGCTCGAGGCCGGGCTCCGCCAGCTCGGCCGAGGCCAGGTGGCCCGCCAGGTGATGAACGCCTACCACGGGAATGCCGAGCCGAAATGCCAATGCCTTGCCGAAGGACAGACCCACCAGCAGCGAGCCCACGAGGCCGGGACCCCGCGTGACGGCTACGCCCGTGAGCTCGCCCGCTGCGACGCCGGCCTCCCGCAGCGCCTGCGCCACCACATCCGAGACACTTCGCACGTGATCGCGCGAGGCCAGCTCGGGCACCACGCCGCCGTAGGGCGCGTGCACGTCGTTCTGGGAGTGGATCACGCTCGACAGGATGCGCCGGCCGCCCTCGAGGACGGCAGCGGCCATCTCATCGCAGGAGCTCTCGACGCCGAGTACGAGGGCGGCGGCGGCGGAGCGCCCCTGCCCCACCGGCACCGCGGCCGGACTCATCCCAATCGGCGCTCGAGCTTCTCCTGCTCGGCCTTGCAGTCGATGCAGAGCTCGGCCACCGCTCGCGCCTCGAGGCGCTTCATGCCGATCTCCTCGCCACACTGCTCGCACTCGCCGAAGCTGCCCTGCTCGATCTTCTCGAGCGCAGCGTTGATCTTGTTGAGCAGCCCCCGCTCGCGCTCGCGCAAGCGGCCGATGAACGCCAGGCCCACCTCGGACGACGCCGTGTCGATCTCGTCCGGAAAGTCGTCCGGATCGAGATGGATGTCGCCCGACAACGCCTTCTTGGCGTTGCCGAGAAGCTGATCGCGCTGCTCCTCGAGCAGCTTCTTGAATCGCGTCAGATCGCGCTTCCTCAACGCTGCACCTGTCGTTTCTCCGGGTTCCGGCTTCGAACGCTGAGCACGCTGCTATCGCTTCGGAGCCGCGACGTTCGCAGCAGTTCCAGCGAGCTGCTCGACTTGCTTCTTCGCCTCGGCCGCGCGCGGCGAGTCGGGATAGTCCGAGGCCACCTGCTCGAAGGCCTGGCGCGCGGCCTTGGCATAGGCCGGGCCCGACTTCATCAGGGCCTCTCCCTGTCGATAGAGCGCGTCGGCCGCCTTGTTTCCCTTCGGGTAGCGCTTCACTACGTCGTCGAATCGCAGAATGGCCGTCCGGTACTCGCCTCGCTTGAAGTAACAGTCAGCCATCCAGTACGCGGCATCATCGGCGTAGGGCGAAGCCGGGTGAGTTTGGAGGAACTTCCGGAACTGGTCAATACATGCCTCGGAATCGCCCGAGCGCCACGCTGCGTAGGCGCTGCGATAGCTCTGCACCTCGTCCGCGCTCGCGGACTTCTCGTCCCCCGCGCCGAGCGGCGGCTCGGAAGGCGGCTGGACGGCCGACGGCGGCGGCTCCGTCAGCCTCGGCAAGGCGGCCGTCGGCCGGGACTCGGAAGGAACGGGCGTCATCACGGGCGGTCCGCCAGCGAGAGGCGGCTCTGCATTCGAGAACAGCGGCGACTCTCCCGTTGCAGGCCCGGACGCCCGCGTACTCGCCTCCTTGCGCGCCGCACGCGCCTCCTGCAGCGCCTTCTGCGTCTGGTTCTCGACGACCTCGACGCGACCCTGGATCTTCTTGATCTGATCCGAGAGGTCGTCGATCTGCGTGGACGTGGAGGCAATCTGCTCGCGTCCGGACTTCGTGTCCTTCTTCTGCATCATCTGCACGTCCCGCTCGAGCCGGCGGAACTCCGAGGTGGAGACGCAGCTTGCGAGCAGCGGCGCGAGCAGCGCCGCCATCACCACCCCCCGAACGAGGACCATGGATCTCCCTCCCCCCGATTCTCCGGACGCGGGACTCTACCGCAGCTCCGGCCGGTAGGGGCCCCAGGCCGGGCTCGTTGCGTCCCCCTCACCCTGCGTGATCCGGCGCGGCGTTCCGCCCTGGATATCCACGACGTAGAGGTCCGCCCGGCCACGCCGCTTCGAGCTGAACATGATCTTGCGCGAGTCGGGCGACCACGTCGCCGACTCGTCGCTCGCGGGATGCTCGACCAGGGGCACGTTGGTGTTGCCGTCAGGATCGACCAGCCAGATGTCGAACTGGCCGCCCACCCGCGACTCGTAGGCGATCCATTTGCCGTCGGGTGACCAGCTGGCGCCCGTGTTGTAGCTGCCCTGGAAGGTGAGCCGTTTCAGGCTCGATCCGTCCGCGTTCATGACGTAGACCTGCGGTCCGCCGGAGCGATCGGAGACGAAGGCGATCCTGCTCCCGTCCGGCGACCACGCCGGCGAGACCTCGAGCGATTTGCCGTCGGTGAGCTGGCGGGGGTTTCGACCGTCGCGATCGACACTGAAGATCTTTGTCGAGCCATCGATGCTCATCACGACCGCTACCTTTTGGCCCGTGGGATCGATCACGCCGCGGTACTGCGAGGCGCCGGCGCGCAGATTCTTGAACACGCGCCCCGGCGAGTGCCCCCCCCCGCGTGAGAGCACGAAGAGGCCGGGCATCCGGTTCTCGCGGTAGGAGGTGTAGAGCAGCGTCTCGCCGTCCGGCCCCCAGGAAGGGAACTCGTTGATCGTCTTGTTGCGCGTCACCTGGCGGACGTTCGAGCCGTCGACGTCCATCAGGTAGAGCTCCTTGGCGCCATCGCGGTTCGAGATGAAGGCGGCCTCCGTACTCGAGACGCCGGGCTTTCCCGTGAGGGCGCCGACCACTTCGTCGGCCACGCGGCGCGCGAGCCGTTTCTCGTCCTTCGCGCCTCCGGAGTAATGCTTCGCGACGAGCTTCTGGCAGCGCGAGGTATCCCAGGCCTCGAAGTCCACGCCGAGGCCGCCGCCGGCCTCACGACGCAGCATGCCCGCCACCAGCACGTCCGTCCCAATCTGCCGCCAGTCGGGGCAGACGACCGGCTCGCCGAGCCCCCGCGTGACGTCGCTCGCGAGGAAGGCTTCGGGCGAGAGCACGGAAAAGAGGCTCGAGAACTCGAGGCCCTTGCCGATCTCCTCGCGAAACCGCTGGGCGAGGGCGGCGTCGTCGCTGCCGAAACGCTGAACGGCTGCCTTGTACGCGCTGCCGCCTGCCCCCTCGATCACGACCGTCGGGTTTTCCTGGGCGCGAGCGGGCCCGACGAAAAGGAGCGTCAGTGCGAGGGCCAAAGCGGCACCCCAGCGCAGCGCGCGCCGCGGCTCGGCAGGACGGGGCATCAGCTCTCCTCGGGTTGGAACAGGAAGTCCCACTCGCCCGCTCGCGGCGGAGCAGGAAGCGGGCTCGCCTTCTGGATTGCACGAAGGACACTGTCGTCGTACCACGGGTTCCCCGACTTCCGCACGATCGCGGGCTCTCCCACGACGTTGCCGGCCACGTCGAGATTCACGCGCACCTGCGTCGCCAGGGGCTCGAGCCGAAAGCCCGGCGCCAGAACCCAGCTTTTTCGGACGTGTATGCGAACGCTCTTCAACCAAGCCATCACCTCGGGCGAGACCTTCGTGCTACCGCCGCCTCCCCCAGTTCCCGGAACATCCGAGGGCGCAAGGGCGGCCTGCTCGATGGGCGCGGTCTCTCCAGCCTCGGCCCGAAGCTGGCTCAGCACGTCGTCGATGGAGACCTGCTTCTGGGGCTGCGCTGGCTTCGCGGCCGGCTGCGGCGCGGGCGCAGGCTTCGCCGGCGCAGGCGTGGGCTTGGCCTGCTCCGGCGTCTTCGCCGCCTCCTTCGGCAACACGGTCTCGGCCTTCGGAGAGGGCGGAGGCGGCAAGGGCTTCGCCACGAGAGGTGGCGGCGCGGGCTTCGCCACCGGCTCGGGCTTCGGCGTCGGGGACGGCGGTACGGGCGTCGGCGGGAGCTTTGCAGCAGGCGCGGGCTTCGACGCTGCGGGCAATCCCGGGGCAGCCAGTAGATCCACGGTGATCGCTGCGGGCAGGTCCGGCGCGTTCCGGAAGCTCGGACTCACGGCCAGCAGCAGGAGCAGCACAGCGTGGGCAACGCCGGACGCAGTCAGGAAGCGTCGGAAGCGACGCCTCTCGTCCTCGTCGATGTCGTAGGTCGCGCTCATCGGCTCGCCCCGCGCCCGAAACTGCGCGCTCTAGCGCTCGTGCTCCGTCACCATCCCGAGCTTCGTGGCGCCGGCTTCGCGCGCGGCCGCCATCGCCTTTGCCACTGTTCCGTAGAGCACAGCCTGGTCGGCGCGCAGGTAGAGCTCCTTCCCATCCATGCCCTCGAAGATCGCCTCGAGCTTCTTCTGCAGCTCCGCCTGCGGGATCTCCTGCTTGCCGAGGAAGAGCCGGCCGTCCTTCTTGATGGTGAGGATCAGCGGCTCGTCCTTCACCTTCATCGGCTGCGTCGTCGTCTTCGGCAGCTCGACGTCCACGCCCTGCTGCATCATCGGCGCGGTCACCATGAA
>CAYGXT010000121.1:0-7924 GCA_964353695.1 uncultured Myxococcaceae bacterium | reverse complement strand
CGATGGGCGCGTCGATGGGCGGGCCGTTCTGGAACTCCTCGAGGCGGAGCTTTGCGCGCGGATAGGCGGAGAGCTCCACGCGAATCTCGTCGAGAAGAACAGGTGTCTCGGCGGGCTCGTAGGCGTGCAGATGTACGAAGAGCTCGCCCACGCTGCTCTTCTCCTCGCCGGGGTGGACGTTGTAGTAGATCTGCGGGTTTCCATGCCCCACGTTCGTGAGCGTGCGCTTGATTTCCGGGTGTTTCGCAAGCACCGCCTCGGCGAAGCGAGCCGCGCGATCGGTCTCCACAAGCGAGCTGCCGTCGGGCGCCTCGATCGTGATGCGGAACATCGGAGTGTCGGCATGGGGGAAGAGGCTGATCCCCATACGCGGCACGAGGAGCAGCGTGCTGGCGAAGAGCAGCGCGGCGAGGGTCACGGTCGCGAGCGGGTGCGCGATCGCCACATGGAGCACGGGCCGGTAGGACGCTTCGATCACGCGCTGGAAGAAACGGAAGGCGGCGTTCCCCTCCTTGTCTTGCTCCGGCAGCACGAGGCTCGCGAGGAAGGGGATGATCGTGAGGGAGACCAGCAGCGAGGCGCCGATCGTAAAGAGCACGGCCAGCGGCAGGCTGCGGATGAACTGGCCCGCGCTGCCGGGGAGCCTGAGGAGCGGCAGGAAGGCCAGCATGAGCGTGGCCGTACAGCCCAGCACCGCGACGCTGATCTGCTTCGTGGCGAGAATCGCCGCGTCGCGCCGCGCGTATCCCATGCGGAGGAAGCGCGTCACGTTCTCCGTGACCACGATGGAGTCGTCCACGAGAAGCCCCAGCGCGATCACGAAGCCCACGATGGAGAGCTGGTTGATGGAGTATCCCGTGGCGTGGAGCAGGGCCACGCCGATGGCAAGCGAGAGCGGGATCGAGACCATGACGATCAGCGAAGCGCGGAAGCCCAGCGGGAGGAGGGTCACGAGCACGAGCAGGATGGCGAGGGCGAAGTCTCGAGTGAGGCCGTCCAGGCGGTGCGCCACGTTCTCCGACTGGTCGAAGCCCACCACCAGCTCGATGCCGCGAGGAAGGTCTGGTCGGAGCTCCTCCGCCGCGGCCAGCACGCGATTGCGCACGTCGAAGACGTTCTGGCGGTCCTTCTGGGTGACGGTGACGAAGACGGCGCGTCGGCCGTCCATCCGGCCGAGATGGGACTCTTCGGCGTATCCCCAGCCCACGCGCGCCAGGTCGGCAAGGGTCACGATGCGCTGGCCATCGGCGGCGATCACGCTCGACGCGATGGCGTCCACGCTCTCGAAGTGGCTGCCGGTCTCGACATTGAAACGCCGGGTGCCGACATCCACACCGCCGCCCGGCACCACGGCGTTGTCGCTTCGCAGCGCACCCATCACCTGGGTGAGGGAGACGCGGAGCTGCGAGAGTTTTTCGGGGTCGAGCTCCACGCGCGCTTGCTGCTTCGGGTAGCCCCAGAGGTCCACGTCCTTGACGCCCGGGACGGCCCCGAGGCGGTCCTCGAAGCGCTTGGCCTGCTTCTCGAGCTCGCGCCACGGCGCGTCGTCGGAGAGGAGCACGAGTTGGAGGATGGCCACGTTGGTGGTCTGGATCTTCTTCACCTCGAGGCGTCCAAGGTCGGCCGGCAGGTCCTGGCGCGCGGCGTTTACCTCGCGTACCACCTCTTCGTACTTGCGGTCCGTATCCACGTTGGCGAGAAACTCTGCGGTCGTGATCGCGACGCCGTCCTCGCTCGTGGACTCGAGTTTCATCAGGTCGTCGAGCCCGGAGAGACGTTCCTCGAGCGGGTCGACGACGAGCTGCTCCATGTCCTGGGGGCCCGCGCCCGGGTAGATCGCGGTCACCACGAAGATGGGGATCGGGAAGCTCGGGTCCTCACTGCGCGGGATCTGCCGCAGCGAGTAGACGCCCAGCGCGGCGAGCATGGCGAAGATCACGAGCGTGAACTGCGGGCGACGGACCGCCAGCTCGGAGATCCTCAAGGCGCGTCCACCACCTCGGGCGCGAGCACGTGCACGCGGGCGCCGTCCCGCAGGTACGCCACGCCGTCGGTTACCACACGGGAGACGCCGTCGAGCCCGTCGCGCAGCGCCACCTCGCCGCCCCGGATGAAGGCCACGCGCACGGGGACGCGCCGCACGTTAGCCCCGGCAGTGTCGAGGGCGTAGACGCTGCCGGTATCGCGGTCTCCCTCGAGCACGGCGTCGATGGGGACGAAGAAGACCGTCTCGCGCTGGCTGGGCGCGATCGAGACGCGCGCATGCATGCCGGAGAGGAGCGTGGCGTCGGTGTCAGAGAGGCCGATCTCCACGTCGAAGGTACCCGTGGCGGGCGACGCCGCGGCGGCGATCTGCGTGACGCTGCCCGTGAGAGCGAGGTCCGGATGCGCGCTGGTACGCACCTCGGCGGGATCGCCGAGACGCACGCGCACGACGTCGCGGTCGGGCAGCCCCACGCGCGCGATCCAGCCCGGATCCGTCGACTTGAACCGCAGCACCGGCGTTCCGGCCTGCACCATCTCGTTCGGCTCTACCAACCGCGCAAGGACGATGCCGTCGTCGGGCGCAAGGATCGTGGCGTGTTCCTGGTTGAAGCTCGCCATGGTGAGGCCCGCGCGCGCCACGTCCACGGCCGTCTGCGCATCCTGCACGCGCTCGAGGGAGCCCACTCCTTGGGCGTGGAGGTGATGCGCCCGTTCGAGATCCCGGGCGGCCTTCTCGAGGTTGCGCCGGGCCTGCACGGCCTGGGAGGCCGCCTCGTCCTGCTTCAGCGTCGCGAGCACCTGCCCCTTGCGCGTACTCGCACCCTCGTCCACCAGCACGCGATCCACGAGGCCGCCGATCTTGAAAGCGAGGCCCGCCTCTTCCTTCCCGACCAGGAGCCCCGTGGCGCGCAAGGGCGGCGCAGCCTCCTCGCGGCGCACGGCCACCGTGCGCACCGGCACGCCGGCGTCGGCGGCCGGCTGCTCCGGCACATTCTGTGTGCCGCGGCAGCCTACTACCACGAGCAGGATTCCGATGTGTGCCCATCGGTCCGTCCATCGTTCCTGCATGTCAGGCCCTCGGCGTCTTCCTGGACGCACGCTTTCGCTTCCCCGGGCGCGCGGGGGGACGCGAACGTTGCGACGCCGTCATGGCGTCGATCGTCCAGCGGTAGGATTCGGCAACGATCGCGGGAAGCGCGTCGTCGGGGATCATCGGGCAGCGGCCGCGGATCACGAGCGAGGCCAGCCCGTGCACGGGCGCCCAGAGCGCGAAGGTCGCGGCTTCGAGGTCGCCCTTGGGCAGCACGCCGCTGTCGATGCAGTCGCGGACGATGCCGCGCAGGAAGTCGTAGGTGTCGAGGCCTACGAGCCACTCGCCCTGCTCCTCGATCTTCTTCCCGGTGCTCGCCATGATGAACATGAGCTCGTAGTAGTGCGGATTCTCGAAGGCGAAGCGGAGGTAGAGCTCGCCCACCCGTACCAGACGCTCCCGCGGCGAAAGGGCGTCGGCATCGGTCGTCCGAAGCAGAGCGCGCAGCTTCGCAAACCCTTCCGTGTGCAACGCGAAGAGGATGTCGTCCTTGTCGCCGAAGTAGGAGTAGATGGCCCCCGGCGTGTAGCCGATGGCTTCGGCGATGCGGCGGATCGACGTGCGCTCGAAACCCTCGTCGAGGAAGAGCTGCATGGCCGCGTCGGCGATGCGCTGGCGCATCTGCTCGCGGGCTCGCTCCTGGCGACGGGCTCGATCGGAAGAGGCGAGGGGGGCGGCCGACATTGAACACCGATCAGTCAATTGAACGATGTTTAACATTGGTCCCATAGCCCGTCAAGGGGGGCCTTCCGCTGGTGCGGAGCTCCATCGAGACGGCAGTGGCCGGACGTTCAGGTCTACACTGAAAAGAGTTGGCGCGAATCTGCGATTGGGGCATTCTCTGACACGAGCATACGTGCACGGCCATGGGCACGGACGAGAACACCACCGCCCCTGGCATTGACGCCGTTCGAGGCGTTGATGCGCGTTGCCCAGGCGATCCGTTAGGATCACAGCGTTATGCGCAGGACCATGGCTGAGAAGATCCTCGCTCGCGCCTCGGGTCGCGAGACGGTGCGCGCCGGCGAGTACGTGACGGCGCGGATCGACAAGGTCATGGCGCACGAGGCCTTCGTCCTCTGCGGCCTCAACTTGCTCAAGCTCGGGATCGATCGGGTCTTCGATCCGGATCGAATCCTGGTGATTCTCGACCACTACTTCCCGGCGCCCACGGAGCAGATGGCGCGCGGTCATGCCCTGGCGCGGCAGTTCGTCGCGCGCTCCGGCATCCGTAACTTCCTCGGCCATGCCGGCATCTGCCACCAGGTGCTGACCGAGCGCGGCCACGTGCTGCCCGGCGAGCTCGTGCTCGGCACGGACTCCCACAGCACCACCTACGGCGCCGTGGGCGCTGCCGGCGCCGGCATCGGCCTGACCGAGATGACGTACGTCCTGGCCACCGGTGAGCTGTGGCTGCGGGTGCCGGCGACGGTACGCTTCGAGCTCGAAGGCCGGCTCGGTCGCGGGATCGCGTCGAAGGACGTCGCCCTTCATCTCGCTGGCTGCTTCGGCACGGAGGTCGCGCAGTATCGGGCCATCGAGTTCGCCGGGCCGGTGGCGGATGGCATGAGCGTGGCGAGCCGCATGACGATGGCGAACATGGGAGCCGAGCTCGGCGCGAAGTTCGCCTTCTTCGCCGCCGACGAGATCACGTGCGACTACCTTCGACCGCGCGTAGCGGGCGAGGTATCTCATTTTGGCCCCGACATCGGCTGCGACTACGAAGCGGTGCACCGTGTCGACGTGACGGGGCTCGAGCCGCAGATTGCGTGCCCGCACAATCCCGGCAACGTGAAGCCCGTGTCAGCCCTGCGCGGCACGCGCGTCGACCAGGCCTTCCTGGGCTCCTGTACCAACGCGCGTCTGGAAGACTTCGCAGTCGCAGCCGAGATCCTGAAGGGGCGCAAGGTCCATCCGCGGACGCGACTGTTGGTGACGCCAGCCTCCCAGGCCGTCTACCTCGAGGCGACGCGAGCGGGCTACACGCAGACGCTCCTCGAGGCGGGCGCATACATCACGGCCTCCGGCTGTGGCGCCTGCCCGGGCGGGCATAACGGCGTCGTCGCCGCCGGCGAGATCTGCCTCTCCTCCAGCAACCGGAACTTTCGCGGCCGCATGGGCAGCTCCGAGGCCGACGTCTATCTGGGGTCGCCGGCGAGCGTTGCGGCTGCCGCCGTGGCGGGTGAGATCGTCGATCCGCGCGACCTGCTCGGCGCGCCATGACGACGCTGGTTCGCGGTCGCGTGTGGAAGTTCGGCGACGACGTCGACACCGACGCCATGGCGCCCTGGAACACGCTTTCGCTGCCGTGGGCAGAGCGCCGCAAGACCGTGCTGCAGAGCCGCCCCGAGCTGGTGGAGCGGGTGCAGCCCGGGGACATCATCGTGGCCGGCCGCAATTGGGGCTGCGGTTCGAGCCGCGAGCACGCGGCCGAGAACCTGAAGCTCCTGGGCCTGGGCGGCGTCGTGGCCGAATCGTTTGGCCGCATCTACTTCCGCAATTGCGTCGCCATCGCATTCCCCAACCTTGCGTGCCCCGGCGTGTCGGCGGCTTGCGAGGAAGGCGACGAGCTCGAGTTCGACATCCGCACGGGCGTGGTGACGAACGTGACGCGAGCCATCACGCTCCAGGCCGATCCCTACACCGACGAGATGCTGCAGATCGTAGAGAGCGGAGGGTTGCTCGAGGTGTTGCGCCAGCGGCTGGCTCGCGAGCCCGCCTGATGGGCAAGCGGGTCGTCGTGATCGAAGGCGAGGACGCGGCGCCTGAAGCCGTGCAGCCGACACTTGCCGTCATCGATCGGCTCGGGCTCGACATCGAGTGGCTGCATCCGCCGGTGGGAAGGCGCGGCATCGAGAGCTGCGGCTCGGCATTTCCGCCCGAAGCGCGCGCGGCCATCGACGCTGCCGACACCACGCTCTTCGGCGCCACCAGCGGTCTGAGCGCTGGCGCGCTGCTCTACCTGCGCTGGGGCAAGCGCACCTACGCGAACGTGCGTCCGGCGCGCTATCTGACCGGCGCGCGCAGCCCGCTCGCTCACCCCGAGCACATCGACCTCGTGATCGTGCGGGAGAACCTGGAGGATCTCTACGTCGGCATCGAGGGTGGCCTCGAGCTGCTGGCTCCCCTCCAGCTCCAGAGCCGAACCGCGGGGCGGCCGCTGCTGGAGCTCGAACCGGGAGCGTTTGCTCTGAAGGTGATCACGGAGGCCGGCACGGATCGTGTGGCCCGCTTCGCCTTCGAGCTGGCGCGGCGCCGGAAGGCGGCGGGACATCCGGGACGCCTTACCTGCGGCACCAAGCACAACATGCTTCCCGCCAGCGACGGTCTGTTCCGCGCGCGCGTGGCCCGGCTGGCCGAAGCCTATCCCGAGATCGAGCTCCAACTGCTGATCGTGGACGATCTCGCCCATCGTCTCGTGGCCCAGGCGAGCGAGTTCGATGTCGTCGTGCTGCCGAACCTCTACGGCGACATCCTCTCGGATGCCACCGCGGCCCTCGTCGGCGGGCTCGGCCTCGCGCCCAGCGGCTGCTACGGCGACGACTACGCCTACTTCGAATCGGCCCACGGCACGGCGCCCGATCTCGCCGGAAAGAACGCGATCAATCCCACGGCCACGCTGCTCTCGGCGGGGATGATGCTGGAGCATCTGGGCTTCGCGGATGCGGCCCAGCGTCTCGAGCGGGCCGTCGAGCTGGTCTACGCCGAAGGGCGCTGTCTCACGCGCGACCAGGGTGGCAGCGCCACGACCACCGCGTTCTGCGACGCGGTCGCAGAACGCCTGTGACGGTGCGATCGCAGTTTTCTCCTGCAATGGCCGCGGACGCGCTTCGCTAAACGCCCTGCCGCCTGCTGCTGCGCCTGGCATGCGGGGCCTTCGAGGCGGGTTCCGGAAGGGGCGAGCTCCGCGCGCGGTCGAGCAGCTGCTGGAAGGAGTGCTGCACTGCGAGCACGAGCTCGTGCAGGTCGGGCAGCAGCTCCCAATCCGCCGTGAAGCCCCAGGAGATCGTGCGGCCGTAGCTGAAGAGAGCGATCCCGACGGAGAGACTGCCGAGGAGCGGCATCATTGGATGCGCCTCGAGCATCCGCGCGCCGAGCAGATGGAGCGGTCCGCGGGGCCCCGGCACGTTCGTCACGACCATGTTGAAAGGAGGCGCCGTCTCGATCGCTCTCGCGCCAAGCGAGATCGGCGTCGCGCCCAGCCACTCGATGGCCTGCGTGAGGGTCTCGGAGCCGAGGGCCTCGTGCCGCCGCTTCAGCTCCTCGGTCGTCTGCCGCACGCGTTCGAGGCGAACGAGCGGATCGCGCTCGCCGATCGGGAGCGGAACGAACCACACCGCTACGCGGTTTCCGAGATGACCTCGCTGGCGTGGATCCCGGACGGACACCGGCGCTATCACTTTGAATTCTAAGCCATCCGGGTCGGTGAGCCGCACGTGCTTGAAGAAGCGCCGTATGGCCCCTGCGACGACGGCGAGCACGATGTCGTTCACCGATCCGCCGAGGTGCGCGCGCACGACCCCCACGTCGTCGAGGCTCATGGGCAACCAGTCGAAGCGGCGGTGGGGACCGATGGGCTGGTTGAGCGGCGTGGACGTCGTGCCGGAGATCGCCGAGGCTGCGAGGTGGCCTACGGCGCGCACGCGCTCGAGCAGCTCGCCCCGGGCGTGATCCTGGTCGGTGACAATCCTGCCAAGCGCGCGCGCTGCTGCAAGGGGCTCGGTCAGGCGCAGCGCAGCCTCGCTCGCGGCGTACTCGAGCGCCGTGGGCGGGCGGCGCGGCAGCCACACGGGAGGCGGCTCGACCTTCTCGGTAGGCTCCGGTGTCAGGAGGACGCTCATCAGGTCG
>CAYGXT010000120.1:0-7974 GCA_964353695.1 uncultured Myxococcaceae bacterium | reverse complement strand
TCGAGGAGCCGATCCGCAGCCTCGCCGATCTCGACGGCCTGGGCGTGGGACGCGACCTCGGTGCTCCTGCCCGTCACGTGGGCATGAGCGGTGTGGCCCGCGCCATCTGGTGCGAGCGTCAGCTCGAAGCGGGTGGTCTCGGGAAACTCGCTGGCAAGGCGCTTGCACCCCTCGTCGAGCCTCTCGCGCACGCTTTCGTTGACGGGGACGTCCTTGAAGCTGATCACGATGCTGGGCTTCGTCGACACCGTTCCTCCATGGCTGATCCAGATAGTCCAGCCCATTCCCGCCAAGCTTGCAAGCGCACTCGGCTGCGTGCGCGCTGCGGGGTATGCTGACGCCGGCATCCGGTCCGGCCCCCCGGGCATCGGAGCAGGGGGCATGCACGCATGTCGAGGGCTCCGGCACTGGTGATCTGCGGCGCCTCGGGCGATCTTGCCGGGCGGCTGCTGCTGCCCGCGCTCTTCCATCTCGAGCAGACGGGGCGGCTGCCGGCCCTTGACCTGGTGGGCTTCTCCATCGAGAGGTGGAGCGTCGAGCAGTTCCGCGCACACGTCCGCGAGCGGCTGCAGCGCTTCGCTCCTGGTTTCGAGGAGGGGCTCTGGCAGCACTTCGCTTCGCGACTGTCCTATGTGCCGGGCGACTTCTCGGCGGAGGGGATGGCTCCTCTGGCCCGCGCCATCCAAGGCAGCGCCATCTTCTACCTCGCACTTCCGCCGAAGGTCTTTGCCGAGGCTGCGCGCGGGCTGGCCCAGGCGGGCCTTGCCCGGGCCGAGAGCGGCTGGCGGCGGCTCGTCGTCGAGAAGCCCTTCGGCGTAGACCTCGCCTCGGCGCGGGCCCTCGACGCGAGCATCTCGGAGCATTGGAAGGAGCAGCAGGTGCTCCGGATCGACCACTTCCTTGGAAAGGAGACGGCGCAGAACATTCTCGTCTTCCGGCTCGCCAACGGCTTCGTCGAGCCGCTGCTCAACTCCCGCTACGTGGCGCAGGTGCAGATCACGGCGGCGGAGACGCTGGGCCTCGAGGGGAGGTTCAGCTACTACGACGGAGCGGGCGCGATCCGCGATATGATCCAGAACCACCTGATGCAGCTCTTCACGCTGGCAGCCCTCGAGCCGCCGCCGGTCTGGGATGCCGACGTGCTCCGCGAGCACAAGGTCGAGGTGTTGCGCTCAGTGCGGCCGATCCCGGCGAAAGATGTCGCGCTCTTTGCCGTGCGCGGCCAGTACGGGAAGGGTCAGAGCCGCGGCGCGGAGGTGCCGGGCTACCGCGAGGAGCCGGGGATCCGGACGGGCTCCACCACCGAGACCTTCGCGGCGCTCAAGCTCTACGTGGACAACTGGCGCTGGAAGGGAGTGCCGTTCTACCTGCGCAGCGGGAAGCGGCTTGCTTCCGATGTGACCGAGGTCGCGTTCCAGTTTCGCGCGCCGCCGCGCATGCTGTTCCGAGAGATCGACGGCGCGACACTCGATCCCAATTGGCTGATCTTTCGGATCAAGCCCAACGAGGCGATCGATCTCGTGGCCTTCGCGAAGCAGCCCGGCCTCACGCTCGAGACGCGGCCGGTGACGCTGCATACCGCGTATCTCGAGAAGGACGACGTAGAGTACGCGGCCTACGAGCAGCTTCTGCTCGACGCCGTGGAGGGCGACCGCGCACCGTTCATTCGTTACGACGAGGTCGACTTCGCCTGGCAGCTTCTCCAGCCGGTGCTGGACGCATGGAAGTCTGGCGAGCCGGAGCCCTACGCGGCGGGCTCCGAGGGCCCCGATGCGGCGGCTGCGCTGCTCGAGCACGGCCACCGCTGGAGGGCACTGTCTTGAGGCGCGCACGAACACTCGCGGTACTGCTCGGCACGCTCGCCCTCTCGGCCTGTGCCACGGGATCGGTGTCGACCCGGCCGCCGTGGCTCATCACGGAAGCAGACGCGGGCCGCACGATCCGTGTTCCGGTCGGCACCACACTCGACGTGGCGCTGCCCGGAAACCCCACGACCGGGTACATCTGGCAGCGCTCTCCCGGTGATCCGGGCGGAATCGAGGTGCTGGGCGCCGCGCGCTTCGAGCCGAGCGGGCCGGCCATCGGCCAGGGCGGACTCGTACACCTCGGGTTCCGCGTCGCCAAGCCCGCCGCGACGTCGCTCTGGCTCGTCTACCGGCGGCCCTTCGAGAAGGACGTGGCCCCGGCAAGAACGTTCTCGGTCACGGTAGTGGGCGAGCCGGACTGAGAGCTGCTACGCGGCCGTGTGAAGCCCGCCGTATGATAGGCTTGGCGCCGGAAACGGTCCCGCGGCGGTCCGAGGGCGCGTCTTCAAAACGCGACGAGTTCGTGGCGACACGGATTCTGCGGGTTCGACTCCCGTCCGTTTCCGCCAATTCTTTCCTGCGGCTCTCTTCAGGACGACTTTCAGGGCGTTTTCTTCGGCGTCCCCTGCGCAGCCGTTGTAAGCTTGCGCCCGGGTGAGAGCGTACTCGTCACGCGACGTGATCCGCATTCTTGGGATCTCTCCGTCGCGCCTTCGCAACTGGGAGCGGACGGCGTTCGTCTGCTCGAGCGCCGAGGCCGGCTCGCAGTCGGCCTTCGAATTCCAGGATCTGCTGGGCATGCGCGCAGCCCTGGCGCTGCTCGCGCGCGGGGTCCCCATGCAGCGCATCCGCCGCACGGTGGATGGAGTCCGGCGTCGCATGCCGGAGCTCGACCGGCCTCTGCTGCGCCTGCGCGTGCTCGGGGACGGCTCCGAGGCGGTCGTGGTGGCGCACGAGGGCGTGCTGCTCGAGGCGGGCGGACAGCTCGTGCTCGACTTCCGGCTGTCGACGGAAGAGAGCGTTGCGGCGCTTCCGGGATCGGCCCCCGAGGCCGAGACTGCGCTTGCCTGCTTCGAGCGCGGCTGCGCCGCCGACTCCGAACCTCGACGCTTCGGCGAGGCCATTGCGGCCTACCGGAGGGCCCTCGAGCTCGATCCGGACTTCGCCGACGCGCACTGCAACCTGGGCACCGTATTCTACAACCAGGGCAGGCACGCGGAGTCGCGCGACTGCTTCAAGCGCTCGCTCGCGCTCGCTCCCGATCATCTCGAGTCACACTTCAATCTCGGCAACGTCCTCGAGGAGGAGGATCGCAACGAGGGTGCGCTCAAGCACTACAAAGAAGCGACTCGCATCGACCCTTTCTTCGCCGACGCTCGCCTCAACCTGGCGCTGCTCTACGAGAAGCTCGGCCTGCGGCGGACCGCGCGCGTGCACTGGCGCCGCTACTTGCAGCTCGAGCCTCGCGGCCCGTGGGCCGACGTGGCACGCAAGCATCTGGGTGAGCCGCCGGCCGCCTGAGCCGGGTCTCGGCGGGATCGGCTGTCACTCTCCGGGGCTCAGGAAGAGATGCGGCGACGTCCAACGACCGCCATGCCCGAGAGACCCACCAGCATCAGGGCGCAGGTGCCCGGCTCGGGCACCACGTCGAGGTTCACGCCCGCCATCTGCTGGCCCACGAAATCGCCCAAGTCGTTGATTCCCGAGCCGGCGTCGCCGTAGGGCGTATCGCAGCGGTGGCCGGGGACGTCGGGCCCATCGCAGATCGCCTCGCCGTCTTCCGGATTGAGAGAGCCCGTGTACTTGTAGAACTCGTAGCGGCGTATGACGGACTTGTCGTTCTCCGCGAGCTCGAGGTCCTTCTCCTTCAGCTCGTTGGCGCCTACATGGCCGACGGGCGCCAGCTGGAAGATGCTCCACTCGGTCTCGACTTCCGCTGCCTCCTGATCCGGGTCATCGCGCAACAGGTTCGCGAGATCGATCTCGTGGTTGACCTTCGTCGTGAAGGTCTTGATCCAGAACGTCTCGCCCCAGAGGTCGATGTTCTCGGGCTGCTCGGGGTTGGGGGCGACCGCGTGGATCTGGACGTTCACCACGGCCGGCACCGGCGGCTGGTTCGGCACGGGAGGCGGAGCCGGGGTGTAGACGAATGCCACGGAGGGGATGCCCGACTGCTGGTTTACCAGGGTGCCGCTGCCCGACGAGCTCTCGACGAGCCAGCTGTACTTCGTGGAGGCCGGCTGTCCGATCGTGACCACGCCGTAGTGGTCGCACGGGTTGGCCTGCCAATTCGGATTGGCTCCCGGCCAGCAGCTCTCCCCCGGCGTGCTGAAGATCCCAGACGGCGTCGACACCGCTCCGATCGTGCCGCCGTAGGTGATCTTCACTCCGACGCCCGGAAGATCGGTGATGACCGTCTTGTGGAAGCGCACGACGTCAAGAGGGTCCGGGGAGACGCTCGAAAACACGCGGTTGAGGCCGAAGACGCTCGTGATCTTCGTGTGGTCGAAGCTCGGGTCGTCGATCTCGATCTCGAAGCCGTAGGCCGGCTTGCCCGTGTCGTTGACGACATCGAAGTTAGCGAGGGGGCCGATCACGCTGGCGCCGGCAGAAAACGGGGTTGCGACCGCGGCGATCGCCACGGCCAGCAGGGTGGGCCTCAACATCTGGATTTCCTTTCGTCATGCACGAGAATCTTCGCACGCGCGACCCGTTGGGGTCGCCACGACGATGGTCTCGAACGATCTCTCTGCCCATAGTGGGAGAATCAGGACCGTGGTGGCAAAATATAGGCGGTTTCCCCGGAAGAATGGGGCGCGGGAAGCTCCAGGGCTCGCCACAGGTACCAGCACGCAACCGTGCGGTAGGGTTTCCAGCGAGCGCCTCGCTTTTCGAGGTCCTTCGGGGCCGGCAGCTCGCGCTTCCGGAAGGCGAGCGCAAAGCCCTTCCGGATGCCGTAATCGCCCGTCGCCAACACGTCCGGGCGGCCGAGGCGGAACATGAGGACCATCTCCGCCGTCCAGCGGCCGATGCCGCGCACCTCGGTCAGGCGCGAGACGATCGTGTCGTCGTCCATGCGCTGGATCTCGGCCAGCGTCGGAATCCTACCGTCGCGGGTGCGCTCCGCGAGATCGCGCAGCGCCAGGAGCTTCGCGCGCGAGAGGCCTGCCCCTCGGAGCGCTTCGTCGGAGACGCGGAGGATCTGCTGCGCCGTGGGGCGTTCTCGAACGCGGGGGAACAGCCCGCATACGCGGCCAAAAATTGTAGCCGCGGCCTTGCCGCTGAGCTGCTGGTAGACGATCGCCTCCGCCAGCGCCCCGAAAAGACTCGATGTCTTCTTGAGCTCCATGCGAAAGGGCCCAACCGCGTCGATCACGCGCCCGAGCTCCGGATCGGACGTGCGTAGGTGCTCGACCGCGACGCACGGATCGAAGCCAAAGTCACCATTGTCATCCAAGAGTACGGATTCGTGAGCCGCCATGATTCCGCGAGGAATGTAGCTCCCGCTGGCTCCTTCCTCATGGAGAGCGTCACGTGCTACGGCTGCGCGTGCCGGGCCGCCCGGCGCTTGTGAACCCACTTCTCGATGCTGATCACCGGCAGGATGATCGCCCCGACGAGCGCTGCCCACACCAGGTCCAAGGGCTTAAGCGGCGCCGAGCCGAAGATGGCCTGCATGAACGGCGTGTAGATGAAGGCGGCCTGGAGCGCCAGCAACGCGCCGATTCCGACGAAGATGGTCTTGTTGCTGAAGATGCCCAGTGAGCGCAGCGAGTGCCGGAGCGAGCGGCAGTTCAGCAGATAGAAGATCTGGAACAGAATGACGGTGGTCACCGCCATCGTCTGCGCCTCAGCCAGGACGATCGCCTCGGTCAGGCTCTCATGTTCGGGCGTTCCCACCAACAGCAGCTCACGGAAGTACTCCAGATAAAAAAGCCCCGTCGCCCCGGCGCACATCAGGGTCGCGACCACGAACGTCCTCACGATCACGAAGCGCGAGAGCACGGGCTCTTCCGGACTCCGGGGAGGGCGTTGCATCACGTTGCGCTCCCGCGTCTCGAACGCCAAGGGCAGGGCCAGCGCGACGGTCGCAACCAGGTTGATCCACAAGAGCTGCGCTGGCAGCATCGGAAGCAGCAGCTCGCGCATCACGATCGGCACACCGTCCACCAGCCGCACGACGTCGCCAAACGGGAAGAACGCCACGGCCGCCATCAGGATCATGGCGAGGCCGAGGTTGGTCGGCAGCACGAACGCGAGGCTCTTGATCAGGTTGTCGTAGACGCGCCGCCCCTCTTCGACGGCAGCCGTGATCGACGCGAAGTTGTCGTCGGCCAGCACGATCGCCGCCGCCTCCTTCGCAACGCTGGTGCCGGTGATCCCCATCGCTACGCCAATGTTCGCCTGCTTGAGGGCCGGCGCGTCGTTGACGCCGTCGCCCGTCATCGCCACCACCTCGCCCCGGCGCTGGAGCGCGCGCACGAGGCGCAGCTTGTGCTCCGGCGCCACACGCGCGAAGACGTGGGCGGTCGCTGCCGCCTCGTCGATCTCGTCGTCGGACATTTCGGCCAGACGCTGGCCCGTGATCGCAGGGAGGCGCTCGCGATCGCGCGCGTACAGACGGAGCTCAGCGCCGATCGCGTTGGCGGTCGCCGGATGATCGCCGGTGATCATCTTGACCGTGATCCCGGCGCGATGGCAGGCGTGGATGGCTTCGATGGCTTCCGGCCGCGGCGGATCGATCATGCCCTGGAGGCCGAGGAAGGTGAGCCCGCCGCCGACGTCCTCCGGCTCGAGCGTCGTCTGGCCGGGCGGCGCCGTCCGGGCGGCGATCGCCAGCACGCGCATGCCGCGGGCAGCGAGCCGCTCAACCTCCCGCAGGGCCGCCTCGACGTCGAGCGGCGCGCGCACGGCGCACGTGCAGCGTCGGAGCAGGCTTTCGGGTGCTCCCTTCAGCAGGATTGCGCCCTGGGGCCCGGCCGGCGAGCGCTCGCCGCTGCCGAGAGGAGAGGGCGCATGCAGCGTCGCCATGAACTGGTGCTCGCTCTCGAACGGAATGGCGTCCTTGCGCGGGAAGCGGCTGCGCGCCGCCTCGACGTCGATGCCGAGCTTCGTGGCCGATACGACGAGCGCTCCCTCGGTGGGGTCTCCGGTGATGGTCCAGCAGTCTTCCTTGTGCACCAGCGACGCGTCGCTGCACAGCGCTCCGGCGAGCAGCAGGTCGGCCACCTCCGGCGGCAAGGCCGAAACGGGGACGCCGTCCCGCCCAAGCGTGCCTTCGGGCGCGTAGCCAACGCCGCTGATCGAGAACGCGCCCGTCGAGGGCGTCCAGATCTCTTGGACGGTCATCTCGTTGCGCGTGAGCGTTCCGGTCTTGTCGGAGCAGATTACCGTGGTGGAGCCGAGGGTCTCGACCGCCGGCAGCCGGCGCACCACGGCCTGCCGCGCCGCCATCCGCTGCACGCCGATGGCCAGGGCGATGGTAACGATGGCGGGCAGGCCTTCGGGGATCGCGCCCACGGCGAGAGCGATCGCGAAGATCACGGTCTCTCGCAGGGCAGCGACCAGATCCACGCCGGTCTCGGCCATCGTGCGCCAGGTCCCGATCGCCAGCATTGCCATCGCGATCGCGACGATCGCGAACGTGAGCTGACTGCCGATGCGGGCCAGCGCCTGGGTGAGCGGCGTCTCGAGGCCGGTCGTCTCTTCGAGCAGCTGCGAAATGTGGCCGAGCTGCGTGCCCTTGCCGGTCTCGACGACGACGGCGACCCCGGTCCCGTACGTCACGAGCGTCCCGCCGAAGACCATGCACAGGCGGTCGCCGACGCCCGCGTCGGGCGCCACCGGATCGACGCTCTTCTGTGACGGAACGCTCTCGCCCGTGAGCATGGCCTCGTCGCACTGGAAATTGCGGGCTGCGACGAGGCGCATGTCCGCGGGCACCCGGTCGCCGCTGGCGAGGAGCACGACGTCGCCCGGCACCAGATCGGCCGCCGGGAGCGTGGCCTTGCGGCCGTCACGGAGCGCGGTGACGTTGTCGGGCACCATTCGCGAGAGAGACTCGATCGCTCGGCCCGCCTTGAATTCCTGGGCGAAGCCGATGAGCGTATTCAGCACCACGACGGCGAGGATGACCAGCCCGTTCTTGACCCCGTCGGTCGGATCGGCC
>CAYGXT010000119.1:0-8011 GCA_964353695.1 uncultured Myxococcaceae bacterium | reverse complement strand
CGTGACGTACCAGCCCTCCTTGACGTACTTCAAAGTGTTCCGGGCCTCGGGGAAGTCCTTGGAGATCGCCACCCCTGCCGAGGAGCCGAACCAGATCATCGAGCCGCCGAAGCCCACGGCGTAGGCGAGCACCGCCCAGTCGTAGCCGCCCTGGGACAGCGCGAGCTTCGTGAGCGGGATGTTGTCGAAGACCGCAGAGACGAATCCCAGGCCGAAGGCCGTCTGCCACGAGGCGTCGGGCAGGGCCTTCACGGGCATCATCGAGGCGCAGAGCACGAGGGAGATGAGGAAGACGGCACCCTTCGTGGCCCCAGGCAGCTCGCCCCATGCGGGCCTGCGGAGAAGGGTTCCCACCAGGATGGCGACCCACACGCCCAGCGCCGGGAAGTCGAGGAAGGCGTTCGACAGGATGGCGGCCGCCAGGATGAAGGCGACCACGAAGAGCCGCGTCCAGTCGATGTCGATCTTCTCGTCCTTGTTCTCGATGACGATGGGGGAGTACTTCTGCTGCATCGCCCCTGCCAGGTATCCGAAGCAGAGGAGGGCGACGGCGCTGCCCACGAACCCGTGGGCCACCCGGATGGCTGGGACCTTGGCGATCCACATCATCGTGGTGGTGGTGTCCCCGACCACGCTCCAAGCCCCGCCGGCGTTGCTGGCCGCCACGATGGCCGCGACGAAGCCGACGGAGACCTTGCCCCTGTAGGCGGAGCGGGCGATCACGCCGCCGATCATCGCGGCGGCGATGTTGTCGAGGAAGGAGGAGAGGATCCAGACGTAGCAGAGGAGGACGAACCCGCCCCAGGGGCCCTTGTCCGGGAGGATCCGGGGGATCCAGTCGGGGACCTTCGATTCCTCGAAGTACTTGGCCAGCAGCGCGAAACCGAGAAGGAGGCCAAGAAGGTTCGTGGCGGCGCCGACCTCGAACCGGCCGTGGTCGGAGTCGAACACGACCTGCCACTCGTGCTGCATATGCTCGAGGAAGTGGAAGTCGGGGAGAAAGGCGATCTTGTAGATCGAGAGCGAGACCAGGCCGCAGAGGGCCACCAGCATGGTGTGGTGGTGGAAGAGGGCCACGCCGAGCAGCGTCAGGACGAAGAAGACGAACTCCAGGGGGACCTTGCCGTTGAAGAGCGCGTAACCCTCGGCACCCTTCGCCCCGAACGCGGCACAGACGCCGATCGCGGCGATGACCGCCAGGATGTACGTGATGACCGCCGGTCCGAACCGGCGGGGTGCGCCTCCAGACTCTCCCACTAAATCACCCTCTCGATACGCGCCGAGATCGCCGGTTGGGCCAGGATACGGGCGGTGTCGGCGTCGGTACCGCCAAACAGGGCCGTGGCGGCGGCGTCCGCAGCCATGCAACTGTCGGCCGACACCGTCAGGCTCTGCATCGTGCAGACTCTCGGTGCGGCCGTGTCCGGGTTGATCAGGTGATGGTAGCGATGACCGCCGCTCTCGAAATACTGCAGGTAGGTTCCCGACGTGGCGATCGCACGATCCCGCACCTCGAGTGTGGCGACGATGCGATCGGGCTGGTCCGGCGAGCGGACCCCGACGCGCCACGGGCCACCGTCTTCGGCCGAGCCGATCGCGTACAGATCGCCGCCGACGTTGACGATGGCGTGCGAGATGCCGTGCTGACGAAGCGCGGCGACCGCACGATCAACGCCGTACCCCTTGGCGATACCACCAAGATCGAGGCCGACGTCCGGATCCCGGAACCGAAGGGCCGGTTGGCCACGCCAGGTATCGACGTCGAGGGCGTGGTAGAGACGGCGCCCTGCCAGCCGTTCGTAGGCAGCGGGCGGCGGCGGATCGCTGCGGTGTGTCACATCCCAGGCCTCGATGGTTCGGGCAATACAGGGATCGAAGGCGCCGTCGCTCGCGTCCGCCCAGTCCAGCGCGGCGGCGATCACGGCGGCGGTCGCGAGCGACACGCTCGTGGCTTCGGTGGCCGCAGCACGATTCGCACGGCCGACGTCAGACTCCGGATCAAACCGCGTCATGCATCGCTCGACCTGCTGGAGCGCGGCGATCGCCGCGCTAATCGCTTCCTGGGCCCGAACACGATCCCCATGCACGACCGCGAAGTCAGCCACCGTGCCCATGACCGGGACACTGCGGCGGATCACCGACCGACGGCCAGAGGAGGGCCAGGCTGCGACCACAAACGCGCCGACACCCAGCAACAGCAGCTCTCGCCGTGTGGGATGGAGTCGGGTCTGATTACTTCCGGACACGATTCACCTCCAGGGACGATTCCGTCGTCCCCTCTACGCACTTGGCGCACTCGCTGGCGCAGACGCCGCATGACTTGCCGCGCCGCGGGCCTCGGCTCGAGAGACCAAACAGCACGAAGAGCCCGGCCATCACGGCGATGCCCAGCATCGCACCGACCATGGGCTACTCCGCACTGAACAACCCGGCAAAGCCCATGAACGCGAGCGACAGCGCTCCGGCCGTGATCAACGCCAGGCCCATGTTTTGCGCGACCTTTGGCACATCGGCCAGGTCCAGCGTTTCGCGCAGCGAGGCCATCAGCGAGATTGCCATGGTCAGGCCCGCGCCGGCGCCGAGGGCGAACACCAGTCCCTCCACCAGGCCGTAGCCGCGGTTGGTCTGGAAGATGGCCAGAGCCAGGATCGCGCAGTTGGTCGTAATGAGCGGCAGAAAGATTCCCATCTCGCGGAAGAGCACCGGACTGAGCTTCTTGATGGCCATCTCGACGACTTGCACCAGCGATGCGATCACCACGATGAACGCGATGAGCCGGAGGTACGGCGCGCTACCGAGCACGTACGTGTTGAGCACCCAGACGGCAAACGACGTGATCACCAGCACGAAGGTGTTGGCGGCGCCCATGCGGACGGCCGTGCCCACTTCGCGGGAGACGCCAAAGAACGCACACAGGCCGAGGAAGAGCGTCAGCGTGAAGTTGTTCACGAGCGCAGCCGAGACGAAGATCCAGAGGAGTTCTGACATCACGCCGCCTCCCGTACGGCCACGGCCACGTCATCGGTGACGGACTGCGCGCCTCGCTCCTTGATCCAGCCCAGAAACACCAGCACAAGCCCGAGCGTTAGAAAGCCACCGGGGGGCAGGATCATGATCACCCACGGCTCGTAGGATGGGCCGAAGACCGACCAGCCCAGAAGGGTGCCGTTGCCCAGGAGCTCACGGACCGCGCCCATGATGACCAGCGCAATCGTGAAGCCGATGCTGTACCCGATGGCGTCGAGCGTCGCACGGCCGACGGGCTGTTTCGCGGCGAACGCTTCCTGCCGAGCCAGGATCAGGCAGTTGACGACGATGAGCGCGACGAACGCACCGAGTTCCTTGTGGATGTTCGGCACAGTGGCCTGGAGGACCATGTCGGCCACCGTGACGAAGGTGGCGATGATCAGGATGTAGGTCGAGATTCTGACCTCGGTCGGCACGAGTTTTCTGACTGTGGAGACCAGCACACTCGAACCCAGGAGCACGAAGCTGGTCGCGAGGCCCATCGCCAGACTGTTGGCCACGGAATTGGTGACGGCCAGAGTCGGGCACAGGGCGAGCAGTTGCACGAGAACCGGGTTCTCTCGCCAGATCCCTCGCGTCAGATCCGCCGTCGGGGTGGTGGTCTTCACGGCTTCGACTCCTGCTTGTAGGTCGAGAGCACGGGGCGCAGGCGCTCGAGTTCGGTGTTGATGGCCTTGATGATGGTCCGCGAGGAGATCGTCGCTCCGGTGATCATGACGATCTCGCCCGGCAGACCCTTCTCGCCGCCGGCCTTGACACCAAGGAGCGGGACCGCGACATCTCGGAAGGCGCCGACAAACGCCATGTCCTTGTAGATCTTGTCGCCCAGGCCAGGGGTCTCTTTCGACTCGAGCACTTTCATGCCCAGCAGCCTGGACGTGGCCGGGTCGTAGCCGAAGAGCAGGCTGATGGTGTCCTGGAAGCCGGCCTTCGCGGCCCGAATTGCGAAGCCCACCGGCGCCCCGTCCCGGTAGCCCAAGAACACGGTTTCCGCGTCTTCCGGCGGCACACCCGGAGGCGGCGTGGTGACGAGGCTGGCGCCGACGACGTAGAGCGTGTCGTATCGCTCTGGTTCGCCCAGCACCTCTGTGATGGCTTCGGCCAGCACGGCGGCTCGATGTGCACGAATCGCCGGCTGCGTAGCGCCAAAGGCCAGAACGATCAGCAGACCCGCAAACGCTCCCAGCCCGCCCAGCGTCGCGACGAGCCGGCCGGGCGAGGTCATGGATCCGGGTTCCACGTTGTGCGGTTCGCTCATCGCTTCACTCATTGGGCTACTTGCCGGTCCACGTCGGGCAGGCCCGTGCCAAAGATCCGTGGCTGCGTCGCGCGATTGATGAACGGCACGAGCGCGTTCATGATCAGGATGGCGTACACGACACCTTCGGGCAGGCCGCCCCAGTTGCGGATCAGCACCACCAGCACGCCGATGCCGATCCCGAAGATCCAGCGACCGCGGTTCGTGATGGGAGCGGTCACGGGGTCGGTCGCCATGTACACCGCGCCGAGCATGAGTCCACCCGAAAACAAGGCAAACGGCACGCTGGCATATCGCGCCGCGTCGATCCAATGGAAGACAAAGGCCAGGGCTGCGACGCTGAGGAAGATGCTGGCCGGGATGCGCCAGTTCAGGCAATTGCGCAGCGCGAGGTAGCCTCCGCCGAGCAGGATGAGCACACCGCCGACCTCGCCCGCCGATCCGCTCGCCTGCCCGAGCAGCAGGTCGATGACCGGCGTATGCGTCTGTTCGAACTTCAGGAGTCCGAGTGGCGTGGCGCCCGTGATGGCGTCGGGTGCTGCTGACATCAGCGGCCACGCGAGGTTGTCGCCCTTGAGGCTCCACCACGAGACGCCAGTTCGGACGGGCCACGTAGTCATCGCCACGGGAAACGCCGCTTGCAGGAACGCGCGACCCAGAAGCGCCGGGTTGAATACGTTCTGACCGAGCCCTCCAAACACGAACTTGCCAAGGCCCACGCCCGCTGCCGCGCCCAGTGCGGCCATCCACATTGGCAAGCCGGCCGGCAGGCAGAGACCGAGCAGCAATCCGGTGATGAGGGCTGACCCGTCCAGCAGGCTGCCTTGCTTGCCGAAGACCCGCTCGGTCAAGAGGGCGCCAGCGACGCTGGCCGTCAGCACGAGCACCGCGCTCGGCCCGAAGGCGTACACCGCCGCGGCCACGACCGGCACGAGACTCCAGACGACTGCCCACATGATCTGCCGCGTGGTGTCCTGGCCCGCCAGGTGCGGCGATGCCGTGACTTGCAGCGGCGTCATGCGACGGCCTTTCGCTGGCGAATGGCGACCTTCGCCGCCTGGAATTGCTGGGACAGAGGGATGTTCGACGGACAGACGTACGAGCAGCAGCCGCAGACCATGCAGTCGTTCAGGTGCCAGGCGGTCATCTCAGCGTAGCGGCCGGCTTTGGCCAGCTTTCCCAGGTGCTGCGGATTCAGGAACACCGGACACGCGTCCAGGCAGCGTCCACACTTGATGCACGCCTCTGCGGCCTGCGTACGGCACTCGGATTTCGACAACACGACGACGCCCGTGGTGCCTTTGGTCAGCGGTGTATCCAGATTCGCCTGCGACGCTCCCATCATCGGCCCGCCGAACACGATTTCGCGTGCGTCGGGCGTCATCCCGCCGCAGGCCTCGAGGAGGTCGCCGAGCTTCGTTCCGACCGGCACGATCAGGTTGGACGGTCGCCGGATGCCAAGCCCGGTGACCGTGACGATGCGCTCGACCAGGGGCAGGCCCGTTTCGAAGACCTCGGCGATGGTCGCCACGGACGCGGCGTTCTGCACGAGTACACCCACGTGGCCGGGAAGTTTCCCCGATGGCACCTCGACGCCCAGGACGGCCTGGATCAGCATCTTCTCGGCGCCCTGCGGGTACTTGACGTCGAGGGGTTGCACGCGGATGTCGCAGTCGCCCGGGCAGGTGGCCGTCAACGCGGCGATCGCGTCCGGCTTGTTGCGCTCGACGCCGATGATCGCCTTCGACACGCCGAGGCAGCGCAGCATGATGCGCACGCCCAGATGGACCCGCTCCGGATATTCGACCATCGATCGGTGGTCGGTCGTCAGATACGGCTCACACTCGCAGCCGTTGATGAGCAGCAGCGTGACCGGCATGTCTTGCGGCGGCGAGAGTTTGACGTGCGTCGGGAACGCCGCCCCACCAAGGCCGACGACGCCGGCGTCGCGCACTGCCTCGACCAGCTCCTTCGGCGACAGCGCCCGCCAGTCGGGCACGATCCGGGGGCGAGGGAGTTGCGCAGAGTACGGCTCGGCCTCGATGCGAATCGCCGTGTCGTGCGTGCCATCCGGGTGTGGCCACAGGCCAACGGATACCACGCGTCCGCTGACGGAGGCGTGAATCGGAGAGGAGACCCACCCGTCGGGTTCAGCCACGAGATCGCCTCGTTCGACCCGATCTCCCGGTTTGACGATCGGACGCGCGGGCTTGCCGGCATGCTGACGGACCGGCAGCACCACCTCGCGCGGGAAGGGCAGCCGGCGGATGCGGGCGCCCGCGGTCAGGGCCTTGTGCTCCGGGGGATGCACGCCGTGTCGGAAGGTCAGTCGACTGAGGAACACACGGACCTCATTGGAATCGAGCCGCCTGTGCGACCCACTTGGCGAGATCAGGTTCGGCTGGATTCAACGGCGTCCCCGGGTGAATGATGCTGACCGGGCACTTCTCGGCAGCCATGACCAACTGGCGGAACGTCCCGGCCGAGGCGTTTTTGATGTAGGCCTGCTTCTGCTTGTTGTAGGCGAACATCCGCTTGTTGATGTTGAGACACTCGTCGCAGGTCGTGCAGAGCTCCGACTTGATGTACGGATCCATCGTCACGCTCGCGGCCGTGTCGTCGTCGGCGGCCGGGGGCGGGACTGGAGCTGCGGTCGTGGGAAGACTCGCGCCGGCTTGAGAAGCCGCCGCGGCCGTCGGCTGCGGCAGCAGGACCGTCGCGGTGGCCGACGCCGGAATGCCGCCGTGGCCATTGCTGTCGGCACTGAGGGAAATGGGGATCACGCCGGGCATCGCGGCGGCCCGCCGCAGAAGCTCACCGATCGTCTCGGTGCCGTCGCCGGCGGCTCTGACCAGACCTTCGACCAGACGCCTGGCGATGAGGGCCGGGTAGCGCGCCTCGAGGTCGGTGATTCGGGCTCGATGGCGCGTCTCGAGTTCCTGGATCCGCCGCTCGAAGTCTTCCGACACAGGCGCGGTGACACGGGCGCACACCGCGGCCGGCAGGTCGTGTCCGGCCAGCTGGCGCAGGTCTCGCCAGACTTGCAGACGTTCTTCGGCCAGCTCCACGATGTCTTCCGATACCAACCGGCGCCCCGGACGCCGGTCCGGTTCGAGGACGTAGAGAAACGGGGTCTTCCCCGCGCGCGCTTCCGCCGCGGCAGCGAGGTACTCGTCGAAGCGGAGCAGGGCTTCTGGATCTACGCCTTCCGCTGGCACGCTGAAGTGGTGCTGGTAGGCCGGCTCAGCGGCTGCCCAGTCGGCGACCGTTACGGGCAGCGTCATCACCTGCTGCGCGCCGTCGGTGTCGATCCACGGGAGATCGTAGGTCGGCCAGGCCTGGTCCGGCATCGGGTTGCCGTCGAGACTCAGGCGCTCGCCAGGCGACGTTCCGGCCGAAGGGTCGTAGAGCAACGCGGGAACGGCGCGGCTCTCGAGCGCGAGCCTTGCCGCGCGGGCCATACTGGCACCGTGCCCGGCATGTGTTGACGCCGTCGAACTCGCCAGTGAAAACAAGGCGGGCCCGCGCACGGCCAGGCCCCGCATGACTCCGGCAATGAGATGCGATGGTGTCGCCGGCGACGATTGCAGCACAAATGCATGGCGATGGGCGATGGCCAGGGACGCCAGATCCCGGCGTTTGATGTGCGTGTGACCGGTCGAGGCCAACCCGGGCGTCTCGAACGCGACGACCCGTACGGGAAAATCGGAAGAGAGCAGCCGCGAG
>CAYGXT010000118.1:0-8013 GCA_964353695.1 uncultured Myxococcaceae bacterium | reverse complement strand
CATGGCCAGATTCACGCCCTGTCCGCGGGCCACCTTGCGGACGCCGATGCCGAGACAGTTCAGTCGTTCGGCGTCGGCGAGCGCTCGTCCGGGGGCTAGGCTCCCCTCGTGACCGCGTCCCCGCTTCCGCGTCGCACGCTCGTGCTCTATGGACTGCCGAACCTCTCGTACTCCGTGGCATCTCTGCCGCTCGCACTGTTCGTGCCCGCGTTCTACTCGGACGATCTCGGGCTGCCCCTGGCGGCGGTCGGCAGCGCGATCGCGGCGTCGCGCGTGCTCGACGTGGTCACAGACCCGCTGATCGGCGTGCTGTCGGATCGCACGCGCTCGCGCTTCGGCCGCCGCAAGCCGTGGGTCGTGCTCGGAGCGCCGCTGCTCCTGCTCTCTACCTGGATGGTGTTCGTGCCGGGCGAACGCGGCGAGGTATCGCTGACCCATCTCCTCGTCTGGACATGTCTGCTCTTCCTCGGCTTCACGCTCGTGGACCTCCCCTACAAGGCGTGGGGCGCCGAGCTGTCGGACGACTACGCGGAGCGCTCGCGCATCACCGCGATCCGCGAGGGTTTCGGCTTCGCCGGGCAGATCGGTCTCCTGCTGCTGCTGCTTGCGCTCGGGAGCGCCGGCATCGACGCTCCGAGCACGCAGCTGTTCGCGGTGGCGGTCGCCATCGTCGTGTGCACGCCCGTGCTGCTCACGGCGGCGCTCGTTTGCGTGCGCGAGCCGCCGCCGCGCGTCGGCGCTGGCGCCCAGCTCGGCGCGTGGCGTGGGCTTGCGCTAGTCGCGGCCAACCCCGCCTTCTTGCGCATGACCGGCTCAGTGCTGTTCTTCGTGACCGGTGTCGTGATCCAGGGCACGCTGCACCGCCTCGTGCTCCAGCACGCGATCGGCGCACCCGACCTCTTCCCGCTGATGATCTTCCTCGAGAACGTGGCCACGCTCGCAGCCGTCCCGATCTGGCTGCGCGTCTCCGACCGCATCGGCAAGCACCGGGCGGTGGCGCTCGCTGCGCTCTGGCTCGCGCTCTTCAGCCTTCCGCTACCGCTGCTCGGCCCCGGAAAGGGCGCCTGGCTGGTGGCGCTCATCGTGGTACGCGGCAGCAGCTTCGCGTCGATCCTTTTCCTCGCGAACTCGATCGCTGCGGACGTCGTCGACCATGACGTCGTCGCGAGCGGACAGCAGCGCACGGGCCTGTTCTTCGCGGTCTGGGGCATGGTGATCAAGCTGGCCGTCGCGCTCGGCGTGCTACTCGGCACGACGTTGCCCGCGGCGTTCGGATTCGAACCGTCGCTGGCCCCGAGCGGAGTGGACGCCCGGGCGCTGTTCGCGTTGCGCGCAGTCTACGGCTGGCTGCCAGCGGCGCTGATGGCGATTGGTGCGCCGTTCCTCTGGCGATTCCCGATCACGCGCGAGACGCAGGAAGCGCTGCGGGCGGAGATCGACGCCCGGCAAGCCGAGGGCTAACGCGCGGCGGACCGCTCCTTTGCGAGCCGTTCACGCGCCGTGCGTCGGATCGAGAACTCCTCGACGCGCTGCTCCGGGTTCGGCTCCGCCATCGCCAGCGATTCGAGCACGCTCAACGCCTCTTCTCGGCGCTCCGGCGCGACATCAAGGAGTGTTAGTGCGAAGAGGAGCCGGTTTCCGAGATGCCGTGGCGCGATCGCGAGGGCGCGCTCGATCGCGGGCAGAGCCTGCGCGCGGTCCACCCAACCGGAGAGCAGCGGAATGCGCGGCAGCGAAGCGTGGAGCCTCGCGAGCAGACGATATGCGCCGCCCTCCTCGAAGGTCGGCTCGAGCTCAACGACGGCCAGCGCGTCGTCGTGCACGCGGTTCATTACGCCCTCGCGCACGGCGGCGAGCAGCCCATGCCGCTGGCTCCAGGCGCCCCAGACGATGGCCGACCAGAAATGCGCTGCCGCGGCGTCCCGCGCGCTGGCGGAGCCGAGCAGCGGACGCGCGGCGTCGGCGGCCGCGGTGGCGCGGTCCAGCTGGGCCCGCTCCTCGTCGACGCTCGCGCTCGCAAAGTCTGCGGAGAAGTACAGGGCGCGCACGAGCTTCCAGCGCGGCAGGAGCGCGCGCGGTGCCGCGGCGACGGCACTCTCGTAGGCGCGAATCGCCTCGCCTATCGAGCCGGGCGCGGCCTTGCCATCGTGATCGTCTCCCTCTGCGCGCCGCTCCCAGGCGGCATCGCCTAGCGCGAGCGCAGCCTGCGCGTCGTCAGCGACGGACGAGACGGGTGCGAGGCTCACCGCGCCAAGCGTGACAGCGAGCAGGAACCCGGCGCACGGGCGGCGGCGCATCCTATCCGAACACCTCCCGGAAGGTCTCCTCGTGGAAGCCTACGAGCAGCGCCCTTCCGACCCGCAGCGTGGGCGCGCGCAGATTGCCGGTGGGATCCAGCATTGCGCCAATCACCTGTGCGCTGGCCTTGCCGCCGGTGTTGAAGCGCTCGACCTTGCTGCCCTTCGCGGCGATCACGTGCGTAACCTGCGCCAGCAGCGCTTCCGCGTCCTTCCTGGCGAGCTTCTGGCTCGCCGAGACACGTTCGACCACCCGCACCTTCCTGGCGTCCAGAAACTTGGACGCTCTGCTGCAGCTGGTTCAACCCTTTCGCTCGTAGTACCAGTCGACCGGTCCGGCCATGCGGAGTCCCTCCCATCGACAGTTCTATCACGTGCGCGCGGGGTCCGCATGCTGATTGCCTTCTACATGCCGTATGGCGCTCGCGTGTTTCGCCGCCAATCCCGAAGAACGCGGGCGGCGCTCGGTGGGGGCCCTGGCAGGAGAGGCGGAGCGCACCTGGGCCGCACGTGCCCACCGCATCCAGACGCTCCTGGCGCGCGTACGCGGCGGCCGCGAAGGCTGGGGGGTCTCAGCGCATGAGACCCGACCGCGCCTCGCATAGCTCCCAGAGCCGCTGCCGCTCCGCATCCTCTTCGTAGGTGAAGGGCAGGAGATGCGTCGTGCGGGGCGCTCGATCGAAGAAGAAATGCCCGCTCCCGATGCGCTCCGGCGGCGACGTCGCGAGCCACACGATGGTATCGGCACCCTGCTCCGCGGTGCGCAGCAGCGCGGACATGACGGCGTGGAAGCGCGGGATCGAGGTCCGCACAGCCGGAGTGTCTGCCCAACCCGGATGCATGGCGTGACACGTTCGCGTCGAGCCCTTCCAGCGTTCGGCATAGAGCTCCGAGAGCACGACCTGCATGCGCTTCGTCTGGGAGTAGGCCCGCACCCCATCGAAGCGGCGCTTCTCCCAGTCTACGTCGCGGCACGAGAGCCGCGCGGGATACATGCCACCGCTGGACACGAAGACGACGCGGGCGTCCGCAGACGCGCCGAGTCTCTCCTCGAGAAGACGCGTCAGCAGATGCGGTCCGACGACGTTCGTGGCGAAGGTGGATTCGATTCCCTCGGCGGTGAATGCGAGCTGCGCCGGCAGGGCGCCCGCGTTGTGGACCAGGAGATCTACCTGCCTCTCGGGAAAACCCTGCACGAAGTGCGTCACGGAATTGAGATCGGACACGTCCATGACGGAGAGCTCGACGGCGTCGTTTCCGCTCTCGCGACGGATCGCGTCCCTCGCCGCTGCGCCGCGGGTCTCGCTACGGCAGAGCAGCCAGACGCGGGCGCCCCGCCTGGCTAGCTCGAGCGCCGTAGCTCGACCGATGCCGGAGTTGGCGCCGGTTACGAGGCATACGAGGTCCGCCAGCGATCGCTCCTCCTGCTCACCCACCCAGGCTGCGGCGTGACGAAGGAATCCCGTCCGATCGAACGAGAACACGATCGAGGCGTCGAGAAGGCGATCCGCAAGAGCGAACATCAGAGCCCCACGCGAGAGACGCTTCGTGCTTAGCCCGCGATGAGCTCGAGCGCCCGCCTGCGGGCGTCAAAGGGTTTGCCTAATCTTCATCCCGGCAGTGGAGGAGGCCCATGGCGACGACCGGTCCGTGGAGCGAAGCGGAGATCCGCGCCTACCTTGAGGCGGCGGTGCTTCCGCTGCGCCTTGCGAGCAACACGGTATCGGGCTTTCCCCTTCTCCTCTCGCTCTGGTTCGTGCCGCTGGACGGTGCCCTCTACTGCGCCGCGCTCACGAGTTCCCGGGTGGTGCGCAGTCTCGCCCGCGATCCGCGCTGCACCGTGGAGGTGGCGGGTGACCTGCCGCCCTACCGGGGCATCCGCGGGCGCGGTATCGCGCATCTCGAGCC
This sequence comes from uncultured Myxococcaceae bacterium, assembly GCA_964353695.1. Classification (GTDB taxonomy): domain Bacteria; phylum Myxococcota_A; class UBA9160; order UBA9160; family UBA9160; genus MYXO. The sequence goes on along the minus strand of CAYGXT010000118.1, from coordinate 3,808 downwards.
GGCTCGCGGCGAGCAGATCCTGCGCGCCGCGCTGCAGCGCTACTTGGGACGCGACGATGGCGCCCTCGCGCGGTGGCTGCTCTCCCGCAGCGCGCGGGAGGTTGCAATCAGGATCGAACTCGATCGGATCACGAGCTTCGACTACACCGCACGCATGGCCCCGACTGCGGGGCGTGCGCGGTAGGCGCTTCACGCGGCATGGCGGGGCTTCAGGCCGGCCATGCCGTAGATGAGCGCGGTCCTCGTAGTTCCGAGATCGAGCCAGGCTTCGGTTTCCTGCCGCCACAGCCGATGGAAGCGCTCAGAGCGAAGCTTCGGATGGGAATCGAGTTTCCCCGTAGCAGTGGAAGTGCGTCTCGAACGAGAACTCACCGACGAGGATCTTCTGCGTACCGGCCTCGCCCCAGACCGTCATTTTCATGTCAGCGATGTGCCCATCAGAGTCGATGTCTCCGAGCTTGAAGAGGGTCTCCTCGACGCGCGTCTGGCCCACCAGCTTCAGAGCCGCAGTCTGAAGCACCTTCCGATCGCCGAGGCCCGGAAAGACGCGGCCGGCTTCGGAAACTGCATGAAGCGCCGGCCGAGGGCGTGCTGCAGGTCCTCGGCGAAGGGGCCCGGCAGCGCGACCGGCGCCGGGCCGCGCGCCTGCCTCTCGAGCACGGCCTCGAGCATCTCCAGCAGCACGGCTTCGACTTGCGCCAGTACGCTACTCGGAGGATGGTGAGCAGCCAATCGAGCCGGAGCGTCGTGTGTCCGAGGGGCCTGTCGTCCATCTCGTAGACGGCCACGTCTACATCTTCCGCGCCTACCACTCGATGCCCGCCCTCGAGGCGCCCGACGGAACGCCCACCGGCGCGGTACGCGGCTACGCCAGCACGCTCGTGAAGTACCTGACCGAGCAGCAGGCGACGCACGTGGGGGTCTGCTTCGACTTTGGGCTCGAGAGCTTTCGCAACGACATCCTTCCGGCCTACAAGTCGTCGCGCGGCCTCCCGCCTGACGACCTCGAGCCGCAGTTCGAGCTCTGCGGCGAGCTAACGCGGGCACTCGGCGTCCGCACGTACGAGCAGGAGCGCTATGAGGCCGACGACCTGCTGGCGACGCTCGCCACCCAGCTCGCGTCGCGCGTCGAGCAGGTGGTGATCGTGACGAGCGACAAGGACCTGATGCAGCTCGTGCGCGAGGACGGCCGCATCGTGCTGCACGATCTTGCGAAGGGCGTGACGCTCGACGCCGACGGCGTGCGCGAGAAGTTCGGTGTCTCGCCCGACCAGATTCCCGACTATCTGGCCCTCGTGGGCGACGCCGTGGACGATCTGCCGGGCGTGCCCGGGATCGGCCCGCGCACGGCCGCCGCGGCGCTGCAGGCCTTCGGCTCCATCGACCACATTCCCGCCGACCCACGAGCCTGGGAAGGGGTACCGGTGCGCGGCGCTGCCCGCGCGGCCGCCGCCTTCGCGGCGCACCGCGCGCAAGCCCTCCAGGTGCGCGAGCTGGCCACGGTTGAGCGCGAGGTGCCCGGGCTGCGCGCGAAACTCTCGGACCTCGCGTGGGGCGGGGCGCTCCGCGCCGAGACGGATGCCTTCTTCGAGCGTCTTGGCTGGGGAGTAGGCCTCCGGGACCGCATCCCCCGCTGGCGCGGCAAGGGTTGAGTCCAGTCCGGGCAAGGGCGACGCTGCGTCCGCTGAGGACCGACAGTGGATCAACACCCTGCGCCACTCATCGGTTACACTAAGGTCCGTGGACGCCGACCTCCTTCGCATCGCGCGCTGGCTCGAGCGCCAGCCCTGGAACAGCCCAGACACCGATAAGACGTGGGTCTTGAAGGCGATCTGGACGGCTTATGAGTTCCAGCGCGAAGTGCGGCGCGCCGAGCGTGTCGGCAGGAGCTAGTCCGCTGCTCGAGGCACTCGCCACGCTCGCACGCGCGGGCGTCGAGTTCATCGTGGTCGGGGTCAGCGGGATCAACTTCTATGCGCGTGACGCCTCCGATGCGGTGGTCACTGCCGACGTCGATGTCTTCCTGTCTCCGCGCGTCGAGGTTCTCCGTTTGGCGCTGGGCGCCCTCCGCAGCTCGGGCTTCGAGTTCTGGGCGGACGACGAGCCCTTTCTCGACTTCGACGACAGCGAGATCCTCGCGAACTTGATCCGCTCGGGTGCGAATGTGGCCGCAGAGAATGAAGCCGGGGCACGGATCGATCTCATGCTCTCCGGTGGCGGCTTCCGCTACGACGATCTCGCTTCCGACGCCGTGACGTTCCGGCTTGGTGACGTTGAGGTGCGTGTGGGACGTCTCGAGAAGCTACTGCGTTCGAAGGAGCTCGCCGGACGCCCGAAGGACGTCGCTTTTCTGCGCCTGTTCGCGGCTCGCTTGCGAGAGAGTGCCGGCGAAGATTGATGCTTCCGGACGGCTTGCGCACGCGTAGGAGAATGAAGCGGGTGTCCGCCGCAGGGTTGGGTCCGAGACACCCAATCTGACATCCACCTTGGAAGAGCCCGCCCTCCAATCGAGCTCTCAGGGCTCGATGACCACCTTGATCGATCCGCTCGATCGATCGCCAGCGACGGCGAAGGCCTGGCGCGCCTCGGCGAGCGGGTATCGGTGCGTGATGAGCGTCGCGGCGATCTCGGGCTCGCTGGCGAGCAGAGATGCCGCCTCCTCGGTCTCCCGTCGTCCCTGGTGGCGGCCGTAGGTGGTGGATCCTGCCAGCACGATCTCCTTCTGGAGTGCAACGAGGGCCGGGAGCGGCACCATCCCGTGGAAGACTCCGACGAGGACGATTCGGCCCGCGGGTCGGACGAGCTCGCAGCAGCGGGCCATGCCGGTGTCGGAGCCGGTCGCCTCGATCACGACGTCGGCACCCGGACGGGCTCCGATGCGCGCACCCAGTCGCTCTGCCGCTGCCTGCTGGTGGGGATGTCGCGCGTCGATCATGGGTTGGAAGCCGCCGGCCACCAGCGCGGCAGTCAAGGCAAGGCCGATGCTCCCCCCGCCCACGACCGCCACCGTCTGGCCGGGCTGCAATTCCGCGCGCCGCACCGCGTGGATGGCGACAGCCACCGGCTCCACCAGACACGCATCGGCCAAAGGGAGTGTGTCGGGAAGCGGGACGAGCGCAGACTCGGGAACCCGGACGGCGTCGGCCATGCCGCCGTCGCTGAAGAAGCCCATCAGCGCGAGGCCTCCTACGCAGCGTTGTGTCGCACCGATCCGGCACTGCGCGCAATGGCCGCAAAAAAGAGTCGGCTCGATCGCGTACGGGACGCCGTCGACCCGTCCTGCCAGCTCGTGACCCAGGACGAAGGGCAGTGCGCCGAAGCGCGCCAGGTGGAGATCGGTGCCGCAGATGGAGGCGGCCGCCATCTCGAGGAGCACACCCGAGCCGGGCGGACCGTCGCGCTCGACGACGGCGATCCCTTCGGCAGTCGATTGGACGACCCGGGTCACGGCAGATCCTGCTTCGCCTTCGCCACTGCGGGCACGAGGCCGGCCTCGCGAAGCCATCGCGCGGTGATCTCCATCCCCTCCTCCAGGCCGACGCGGGGCCGGTAACCGAGCTCACGGATCTTCTCGATAGAGTAGGTGGTGCTGCGCGTCAGATACCGGATCCATGTCCTGGGCTGTCCCAGCTCGATCGCCTTCTTGGCAGAAATCACGGGCAGGGACAGTCCCAGCAATTCCTCGAAGTGGCCGAAGAACGTCCGGGCCGGGGTTCGCGCGCCGTCGGTCACGTTGAACGGCTCTCCCGAGCGGGCGGCTCTGAGGACGAGCAGGATCCCGTCGATCAGGTTGTCCACGTAGACGTGG
>CAYGXT010000117.1:0-8048 GCA_964353695.1 uncultured Myxococcaceae bacterium | reverse complement strand
TGCTCTCCTCGTCGTCCACGATCAGGATGCGATCCGCCATCTCTGGGTTCAACTCCCGCGCACCGGCAGCTCGACGACGAAACGGGTTCCGCGCGGCCGGTTGTCGTGGACCCGAATATAGCCATGATGGTCCGTCACGATGCGCGAGACGATGGCCAGGCCGAGACCCGTGCCCCTCCGGCGCGTCGAGAAATACGGCTCGAAGATGCGCCGGCGGTCCTCGGGATGGATACCGGGGCCGTCGTCCGCCACCTCGAGGCGCGCCGTGCCCAGCAGTCCGTCGTGCACAGTGCGCAGCTCGATCGATCCCTGGCCCGGATGGCCACGCTCGTCCGCCTGCTCGCGGATCGCGGCGATCGCGTTCTCGATCAGGTTCGAGAGCGCCCGGCGCAGCTGCTCGCGGTCGAGGTCTACGCTCGGAAGTGCGGGATCGAGCTCGGTGCGCAGCGCCACGCCCTCGGTGTCTGCGTAGCTCGCGACGGTGTCCGCCACCAGGCGGTTCAGGTCGTCCGGCTTCGGATTTGCCGCGGGCAGCCGCGCGAAGTTCGAGAACTCGTTCACGAGCAGCTTCAGGCTCTCGACCTGCGTGGTGATGGTGTCGATGCACTCGTCGAATACCTTGCCGTCCTCACTACCCTCCGCCAGATGCTCGCGGAAGCGGCGCCGGATGCGCTGTGCGGAGAGCTGGATCGGCGTCAGCGGGTTCTTGATCTCGTGGGCAATGCGGCGCGCCACCTCGCGCCATGCCGCCATCCGCTGCACCTTGACGAGCTGCGTGTAGTCGTCGAAAACGAACACCATGCCCAGCCGCCGCCCGTCTTCGTCCTGCAGCAGGGTGAGGCTCACGAGCAGCGTCAGCATCTCGTCGCCCGAGGGCACTTGGAGCTGCCGCCGGATGCTCTCTCGCAGGCCGGGCCGGAGCTGGGCCGCGAGCTCGCTCACGATCTCCAGGTGTTCTGGGCGCGTCAGCACTTCCTCGATCTTGCGGCCCGCCAGACCGACGCCCGGCGGCACACCGAGCAGTCGCTGCGCCGACGGGTTGATGGTGCTGATGCGGCCATCGGCATCGATGGAGACCACGCCGGCGCCGATGTTGCGGAGTACGATCTCCATGTACCGGCGCCGCTGCTCGAGCTCGACGTTGGAGCGCTCGATGCCGGTACGCGCATCCCGCAGGTCATGCGTCATCTGGTTGAAGGAACGCACCAGGAATCCGACTTCATCCTCCGAGGTGGTCTCCACCACGACGTCGAGGTTGCCTCGCGCGACCTCGTCGGTGCCTTCCACCAGCGCTCGAATCGGCCCGGTCACGGCCTTCGCCATGCGCAGGCCCCACCAGGTCGCGAGCAGCAGCACGACGAGGAAGATCAGCAGCAGCTCGAGCAGGTAGACCGTGCGGATGTGGCCGGCATTCGGCTGCAGGCGGCGGTACTCGTCGAGCGCCGCGCGAATGTCGGCCACGCGCCGCGTGAGCGAGCGCGGCACGAAGGTGTTCACCACCACGGCCCCGACGGTCTCCTCGCTGCGAGCGGCGGACTGGATGGGAACGGCCCCACGAATGACGTCGGCCCCGCCGAGCTCCGAGATGCTCGAGGTGGAGCTTCCAGCGAGTGCGGAGCGCACGAGATCGCTCTCGGGCCGTGAGAAGTTCGCTGCCGGGATCTCAGGGTTGCTCGCTGCGACGAGCTCCTCTCCCGTTGCGCTGAAGACTTCGACCACGCCCAGGTTGTACTCGCGCTGTTTCGCCTGCACGAGCTCCGCGAGACGCGCTCGGCCGTCTTCGGCGAGCAGCCCGTCCGCACGAATCTGCTCGGCAATGCGCCGGCCGTAGAAGAGCGCGTCACGGCTCGACCCCTCGTAGAAGGCGTCCGCCACGGCGCGACTCTGCTCGAGCGCGTCATCGACCTGCAAGCTGAACCAGGTATCGATCGAGGACGTGATGAAGAAGGCGGAGACGACGAAGAGCACGGCCGTCGGCACCGTGGCGATCAGCAGGAAGGCGAGCACGAAGCGGGTGTTGAGGTGCGAGCCCAGGATGCCACGGCGCCGCTCGAAGACGAGCTTGACGAAGTTCCGGGCGATCAGGAAGACGAGCAGCCCGATCAGGATGACGTTGACGGCGTTGAGGAACAGGAAAAGCACGCCATCGCCGACGGGGAGGGCCGTGCCGAGGCGCGACAGACGCCCTTCGAAGCCGGCCACAGCCGCGATCGCGGCGATCACCGCAACGGCGATCACGGCCTCGCGCCGCCGCCGGCGGCTCTCGGCCGGCGGGAGCTCGGGCCCAAGACGAGCAGGCGCGGTCGGCTCTTTCCGCCCGTCACGCCCGTCTTCGGCCTGGTCGGTCCGGCGGCTCTCGCCCAGCGACGTCTCCTCCTGGGGGCGGGCCCCGGGGCCGCGGCCCATGCCGGCCGGGGGGGCCTGTCTGGCCGAAGGCCCTCCCTCCAGCCTGTAACCCATCGAAAAACCTACTGAGACGGCGCGATCGCCGCAACCGAAGCGAATCAAGCGGAAGCGCTGGGGAGTCGATTCAGGAGCGAGGGGCCGCAGCCGCCAAATCGAAGCGGGAGGGGCATGGAGACGCGCAGCGAACGCCCGGTCGGCCCGGAAGCCCTGCGGCAGGCCTCGCTCCAGGCTCGGCGAGCCCGAGAGCGGGCTGCCGCCGGGGATCCCGAGAGCGCCGCGGCTCAGCTCGGGGCTGCCGTCGTGGAGTTCGGCCCCATCGGGCTGCTCTGCGTGCCCCTGGCCCTTCTGTTGCAGCGGGCTGGGCGCTGGGAGGCGCTCGCGTCGCTCTGCCGGCAGGCCTGCAGCGCCTGCGGCGACGCGCGAGAAGCCGCCGCCTGGCAGCTCCGGCTGGCCGAGGCTTGCGAGGCCCTCGGTGATCTCGACGGCGCGATTGCGGCCTACCGAACCAGCCTCGCCGCGCGGCCGCATGACGTACACGCCCTCGAGGCGTTGCAGCGGCTGCACCGGAGGCAGGGCGACTGGGGGGCGCTCGTGCGAGCGCTCGAGGGCGAGCTCGCGCTGCGTGCCGGCGGCGAGGAGATCGTGCTGCGGCTCGAGCTGGCGCAGATCCTCGAAAAAAGACTCCAGCGTGGCGCCGACGCTCTCATCCACCTGCGCCGCGTCCTCGATCTCGAGCCGGGCGACAGCAAGACCCTGACGCATGCGCTCACCCTGGCCATGACGCTCGGTGCCACGGCCGAGCAGGTGGATCTGCTGGAGATCGCTCTCGGTCTTGCAACACGTCCGGCGGAGCGCGCGCGCCTGCTGGCGCGGCAGGCTGCGCTGCTCGCAGGCCCGCTCACGAGCCCGGCCCAGGCGATCGCACGCTGGCGGGAAGCGCTCGAGCTCGACGCGTCCGTGGTCGGCGCCCAGGAAGGTCTGCACACCGCGCTCGAACAACTCGAGGACTGGCCTGCACTGCTCGATTGTCTGCACCAGGAGTCGTGCGGCAAAGGCCCCGACGCTCGCCGTTCGCTGCTCGAGCGGGCGGCGTGTGTGGCGGCTGAGCATTTCGGCGCCGATGCGGCCCTGCCCTGGCTCGAGCGGCTGCGCGCAGAGGCTCCCAGCGACGCCTCTGTCGCGGCGCGTATTGCGGATCTCCAGCGCGCGGCCCGGCGCGTGAGAGTGCTTCAGGCCGCGACGCCCGGGGCCCGGAAGCGCGCACCGGAAGGCGGAGCGCAGCCCCTGCCAGTCCCGCCGTACGCAGACACGCCGGCCCGTTCCGCGCGGGTACCGACCCTTGCGGCAGCGCCGGCAGCGGCCGATCCGGAGGCTGCGGTCCGTGAGGCGGAGCGGGAGCTCGCCGGTCTCGATCCCGCCGTGCCCGTCTTCGCGGAGCGCCGCCGCGCGCTCGAGCGCGAGCTCGCCCACCTCTGGGCCGACTCGCTACAGGATCCGGAGCGTGCGCTCCCTCATCTGCGCGTGCTGGTCGAGGCAACGCCCCGCGCGCGAGATATTCCGGCCCTCGAGGCCGAGCGCGCCTGGGCCGAGCAGAGACTGCTGGCGCATCTGCGCGCGGAGGGAAGCCACCTCGAACTCGCCGAGCGCCTCGCCGCTCGGCTGGATCGGAGTCCGGACGACACCGCAGGCTGGCTCGAGCTCGCGACGCTGCAGGAGCGGGAACTCTTCGCCCCCGCCGCAGCCGCGCAGGCCTACCGGGAGGTGCTCGCACGCGGAGGGCCAGGGACGCAGGCGCTGCAGGGCCTGCGTCGCGCATCGGAGGCTCTCGGCGACTTTTCCGAGGTGGCGCGTACCCTCGAGGCCGAGCTCGCGGAACAAACGTCGCCGGGAGAGCGTGCGACGCTGCTCCGTACACTGGGCGAGGTTGCGTGGCGGCGTCTCGGCGCGACGACGCGAGCGAGCCGCGCCTTCGCGGCCGCCCTGGAGGCCGACCCGCGCGATCTCGTCTCGCTGCGCGCGCTCCAACAGCTCCTGGCCTGCATGGAAGACTGGCGCGGCGAGCTCGACCTGATCGAGAGCGAGGCCGAGCTGCTCCCGTCCGAAGCGCGAGGCGAGCGGCGTAGTCTCTGGCTGCGGGCGGCCTCGATCGCGGCCGAGCGCGTGAAAGATCTCGAGCGGGCGGTGCGGGCGCTGGACGCCGCGAACGCTCTCGCGCCACTGGACCGCGCCACGCGTACGCGACTCGCCGAGTGGCTGCGCCGAAGCGGTGCGCGCGAGCGTTACGTCGAGGTTGCGACAGCACTCTGTGACGATCCGGATGTGGAATCGGAAGCGAGCGCGGAGCTCCAGCTCGCGAGCGTGCTGCACGAGCTCGGCCGCCTCGAACCGGCCCGCGCGCGCGTGAAGCGCGCACTCTGCACGGCGCCCCGGCTCACGGGAGCCTGGGATCTGCTGGCCGAGATCCGGCTTGCGCAGGGGGCTCGCGACGAGGCGGCGGAGAGTCTGGTCCGCGCGGCGGGGAGCACTGCAGCCAGCCCGGCCGTCGCAAGACTCTTGCGCGCCGCAGCGCTGGTGGAGGACCGCGATCCCGAGTATGCCCATGCGCTGCGCGAGCACGCCTGTCTGCGCGACGCTGGCTCTGCAACGGCGCACGCCGCGCGCGCGGGCTCGGCACTGGCGCTGGGACGGCTCGACGAAGCCGAGAAGGCCGCGACCCGTGCGGTCGAGCTTGCGCGAGCATCCGATGCCGGCGCTCCCGCGCTGGTTGAGACCGTGCTTGCCGTCGCCGCTTGCGCGCAGCACGCCGGCCGTGTCGGCCTTGCGTCGCGCCTGCTCGAGGGCGCGGTCGCGCTCGCACCCGAGCATTCCGGCGCGCTGCGGGCAAGCGCTGAGGCCCTCTTCGAGCTCGGAGATCGCTGTGGCGCGCGACGCGCGGCGCTGGCTCTCTTCGAACGGGACGAGGCTTCGCAGAAGGATGCCCGGCTGCTCCTGCTCGACGCCGAGGGGCTCGAGCACGAGAACGCCCTCGACGAGGCGGCGGAGCGTTTCGCCGAGGTTGCGCGCCTCGATCCCTCGCTCGAAGCAGCGTGGGCCGGGCTCGCGCGTGTCCACGAGCGGGCGGGCCGGCCGCTCGAGGCCGTGCGCGCTCTCGACGCATGGGCGCAGGCCGCGGCGCCCGCCGACCAGCTGGCATGCCAGCTGCGGGCGGCCGAGATCCTCCTCGCCCACGGCTGGGATGGCTCCGCGGAGCCGCGGCTTCGCGAGTTGCTGCGAAGCGCGCCGGGCTGCGCGCGCGGCGTGCAGCTGCTGGCCACGCAGCTTCTCGACGAAGCACGCCCGGAGGAGGCGCTCGCAGTCCTGGGAGATGCCGCCGTTGCGGCCGATGCCCCCGAGGCGCACGCGACCCACGCCCGGCTGTGCGCACGCGCCCTCGAAGACCTGGGCCGCGGCGACGAGGCATGCGCCGCCCACGCGCGGGTGCTCGAAGCCGATCCCGACGCAGTGGACGCGGCCCGCGCACGCGCCGCGTGGCTTCGCGCGCAGGGCGCCTGGCGTGACGCCGCCAGCGGCCTCGAGGCCTTTCTCGAGCACGCGGCGCGCGCCCCGGCCAGCGCGCTGGCCGGGGTCTGGCTCGAGCTGGCGCAGCTTCGCGCCGCCCCTCTCGGCGACGCCGAGGGTGCCCGACGCGCCTGCGGCGAGGCCGTGCGTCTCTCGCCCGGGCTGCCTGCGGCGCTGGAAATGCTGGCGGACCTGCTGCTGGAGGATCCGGCTCAGCGCGACGAGGCCGTGGCACGCCATCGGCAGCTGCTGGAGGTGACACCCGAGCGTGTCGCTTCAGTACGGGCCCTCACGACGCTCGCAGCCGCGCTGGGCCGAGGCCGCGTCGCAGAGGATGGACACGCGCTGCTGCAGGCTCTCGGCAGCGGCGCCTGCGACGCCCCATCGAGCCGGCGCCTGCGGCTGCGCGTCGCCAAGGCGCCGTCGCTCGAGAATCCGGTCTGGGAATGCGCGCGGCGGCTGGCCTGCGCCGCAGCAAGCGAGATCTCGCGCGCGCTCGGCGCGTCCCTGGCGCTGGCCCCCCCCGAGCCGGCGGGCGCCGTCGAGGCATTCCGGCTGGCGGCCGTGCTGGCCGAGGCGGAACTCGCCGGTCCGGCCCTCGTCCCTCTCCCCGACGACAAGGTCGGCGCCGTGCTCTTCACAGTTGCCGCCCTGGCGGCGGAGCGCGACATCGTCTCCGGCGACGGGCGGCTCGTCAATGCGCTCGCCGAGCAGCTCGGTCGAGGCGCACGGCGCCGCTTGCGAGAAATCCTCGGTGATACGGCGCCCGAAGAGATCGCCGAGATCGATTGCCACGCCTGGCGGAGCGCGCTTCGTGCGCTGGCGCATGCCGTCGCCCTCGACGCCAGCGACGGCAACCTGCCCGTGGCCTTGCAGGCGCTCGCGGAGGAGGACGGCGCCGAGGGCTCGGCTGCGGTGACGGAGCTGCTGCGAAGGGTGGTAGAGGCCTTCGGCCGTGCGGTCGCGGGCGAAGACGAGGGAGAAGAGCCGTGACGGAAGAGGAGCTTCATCCCGAGCGGCGCCATCGCCGGCGAACCGTTCGAATCCTGACCGAGTACGAGACCGGAGCCACGCGACGCTCCGATCTCGCGACGACCCTCGGCGGCGGGGGACTCTTCATCGAGACCGCAGCGCCCCTTCCCCGCGACACGCAGATCATCGTCCGCTTCCAACTGGCGGCGAATGGCCCGCCCCACCAGCTGCCCGGGCGAGTCGTCTTTAGCCACGCACCTTCATTGAGTGGCGGAATCGGTCGTACCACCGGCATGGGGATCGAGTTCACGGACGGCGTCGCCGCCGCAAGGGTGGCGAAGGAACTCGAGGCGCTTCCCTAGAAATCCAGCCGCTCGCCCTGACGCCGGCTCAGAGGGGAGCGCGAGCCTCGTCCATGCGCTCGATCGGAAACGGGGCAGGGCCGCTGGCCGTCACGACCTCCACCGCACCCGGCGTGTCGAGCAGCGCCCGCATCAGCTTCTGGTGCAGCGCATGTCCGCCTCGCACGACCCGGACGTGCCCTTCGAGCGGCATCCCCAGCAGCGCAAAGTCGCCGAGCAGATCGAGTGCTTTGTGGCGCACGAACTCGTCCGGCATGCGCAGGCCTTCGGGGTTCAGCACGCGACGCTGGTCAAGGACGATCGTGTTGTCGAGCGACCCGCCGCGACCGAGCCCTGCGCGCCAGAGCGCCTGCACCTCGTGCAGAAAGCCAAAGGTGCGCGCACGGCAGAGCTCCCGCTCGAAGCTTCCCTCGCGCAGCTCGAAGCCGGACAGGCTCTGGCGCCCGATGGCGGGGTGCTGAAAGTCGATCTGGTAGGTGATACGAAAGCTGCGGGCCGGCTCGATGCGCGCAACCCGCTCCCCATCGCGAACCTCGAGGGGACGCTTCACACGCAGCACGCGACGGGCTCCGCGCTGCTCGAAGATTCCCGCAGCGCGGATCAGGAAGACGAAGGAGGCTGCGCTCCCGTCCATCACCGGGACCTCGGGTCCGTCGAGCTCGATGCGGATGTTGTCGATGCCCAGGCCGTAGAGGGCCGCCAGCACGTGCTCGACGGTGCCCACGCCCGCGCCATTGGCGCCGAGCGTCG
>CAYGXT010000116.1:0-8065 GCA_964353695.1 uncultured Myxococcaceae bacterium | reverse complement strand
CGTTTGGGCGCGTCTGCGATCCCGTCGGCCGTCCAGTGGAGCGCTGCTTCTCTCTCTATCCGTGGGCGTGTGAGCGCGGCCGTGGCGCCGAGCTGTTGCTCGCTTTCATGCGAGCAGCTTTCGCGGAGGGCGTCGATACGGGAACGGACGCGGGTCTGCGATCGGTCGTCGAAAGCGCAGGCCTGCCGTGGGGCGAGGCCAGCGCGCATCTCGATCGGGACGAGAGCTGGCGCGCTGAGTTGGAGACGAACCGCGCGGCGCTGCTCGAGATGGGCCTCTGGGGCGTTCCCAGCTATCGGCTCCTCGGACGAGAGCACGAATTAGACTTTTGCACCTGGGGGCAGGACCGGATCTGGCGCGTCGAGACGGAGATCCGGCGCCGCCTCGCGAACCCGGGTCGATGAGCGGGCGCAACCTGTAGGGGGAAGATCCCGCGCGGCCTGCTCGAGGACGAGAAGTAACGATCTAGGGGAGCGGCCACACCATCGGTGGCGGCGGCATCGCTGGACGTGCGAGGACGTAGCCCTGCCCCAGGTGGCAGCCCGCCTCGATCGCCGCGGCCAGCTCCTCGGGGGTTTCGATGCACTCGGCGACGACCCGGGCGCCGAGATTGTTGCAAAGGTTGACCAAGCCCTGGATCAGCGTGAAGCGGCGCGTGCCTGCGCGCAGGCCCGTGATCAGCTCGCGGTCGATCTTGACGACCCGCGGCTCGAGGTCGGCGAGGTAGCGCAGGTTGGAATATCCGGAGCCTAGATCATCGACGACGACCTGAACGCCGCGGGCATGAATCTCTTGCAGCATGTGGGCGCATAAGTCGAGGCGCTGCAGCGGCACCGCCTCGATGAGCTCCAGGTAGATGTCCTCGCCGTGCTTGAAGATCGGATCATCGGGCTGGACCAGGAAGTGCTCGAGCAGCTCATCGGGGTGGATGTTGATGAACAGAGGGTGGTCGGGGCAGCCGGCGATCGAGGCCTCGCGCAGGGTCCGTCCGAGGATCCCGAGCTTCCCGTGGAGCACGCCGTCGGCGATCAGCGCGGGCGGGGTGGAATAGAGTTGCGGACGGACCAATGCTTCGTAGGCGACTACCCGGCGTCGCTTGAGGTCTACGATCGGCTGAAAGACCATCCCGAAGCGCCGGTCACGAAGGGTCTCGTCCAGCGCGCCCGGGGGAGGTGAACTGGCGGCGGCAGAGTTCACCGGAACCATCCCTCCTGAAGATCTCGGATCTCGCGCTTGCTCCCCGGGGTAGGCATCAACAGCCGCCGGTGAAAAGCGTACGAACGCGGTCTGCACGAGTGTACGCGAATTGGAAGTAGGAGAAAGAAGCGGACTGCCTTCGGCCTGTCGGGATCGGGGAGGTGAAGACGCGGCAGCTCGACTCCACCGGGTCGACCCTGAAAAGGCCGTTTCGGCCGGCGATCAGGCCCCGGGACGCCGAGGATCGAGAGGGGTGCCTGGCAGCTCCCCCCTCGATCGACCCGGCGCCCTCGGATCCGGCTACAGACCGAAGGCCCGGCTCAAGTAGGTCGTGCTGCCCTGACGAACTTCGACGACCTTCCCGATCGGATCGAAGTCCAGAATCGGCTTCGGCGGATCGTTGCTGTCGAACTCGATTTCTCCCACACCGAGCGTCACCTGGATCGTGCCCTCGAGCGCACCACCCACCACCAGGTCGTAGCTTCCGTCGGCGAGCTTCTCGCTCTCTACCCGGAAGCTCTTGCGACAATCGGCTCGAAGGCGCAGGCGCGCCTTCCCCTTTGCATCCGTATCGGGGCCGACGTTGAGGAGCGGCTGCTCGGTCACAGTCTCGACGCAGCTCGTGGGTCCGCCTCCCGGAGCAGCTCCCAGGACGGATGACAGCACGACCATCCCGACTTGCGAGACCTCGATCGTCTGTCCGGCAGGGTCGAACGTGAGCGGAAGATCTCCGGGCGCATCATTGGTATTCGAGAACTCGATCTCTCCCTGGATCTCGCCGCTCACGGGATCGAGCGCGGCCGTGATCGTGCCCCGCACCACGCCACCGACGACGAGGTCGTAGATTCCGGTCGTGACGTCCTCGATTTGAACCCGGAAGCTGCTGCGGCAGTCGCTGCGTACGCGCAGACGGGCATCGCCTTTGGAGCCGGGCTGAAGAGCGCCTGCTGCCAGGAGCACTGTCGTCTCGTCCGCCGTGCAGACTGCGGGCGGAGGGCTGTTCGGATCGGCGATACCCGAGAAGAGCAGCGTAGCTGCCTGCCGGATTTCGACGTTCGCGTTTGCAGGATCGAACGTGAGCGGGAGCTCCTCCGCGTCGTCCGTGTCGGTGCTGAACTCGATCTCTCCCTTGATCCGACCCGTTAGCGGGTCCGGGGCAGCGACGATCGCACCGACGACGGCTCCATTTACGAAGAGGTCGTAGGAGCCGGCTGCGACGTCTTCGAGCTCGACGTCGAAGCTCTTCTCACAGTCGGTCCTGGTTCGGAACCGGAGCTCCGCATGTCCCCCTGCGGCGGCCGCGGTCGGCAGCAGCGCCAGCCGCGCATCCGAAGGCGTGCAGATGGTCACGCCAGGCGACTGCGCCAGCAGCGGACCCGAGAAGAAGATCACGCCGCCCTGTGCCACGTCGAGGGTTGCGCCACGCGGATCGAAGTCGAGGACGAGCTTTCGGGCATCCGCGCTGTCGAACTCGAGCTTGCCCCGCCCGAGCGTTACCTGGATCGTGCCGCGCTCGATACCGTCGACGAAGAGCGCATACGCGCCGTCGGGAACGCGGCTGAGCTCGACCTCGAAGGAGGTGCGACCGTCCTTGCGAAGCCGGAAATGCGCCCCGGCCTCGCCCTGCGCCGGCGCAGCCGCCGTCCGAGCGAGCGACGTGCGCTCTTCGACCATGGTCCCGGCCGGCTCGGGGCCGGGCCCGGACACCTCCGCCTCGAGAACACCGCCCCGCTCGCTCTCGAGCTCGATTGCATTGCCCCGCGGATCGAAGTCGAGCACCTGGGCCGTACCGAGCCGGCCACCGCGGGTGAAGCGAGCCGTCGCAGATCGGCCACCCTTGGAGACGAGCTGGCCCTCGGGGACGCCGTCTACGCGTACCGTATAGCTGCCTGCATCGAGGCCACGGGTCCGGATCGTGAGCACCGAACGCCCCGATCCGATGCTCCAATCGACGTCACCCGCTGCGTCGGCATCGATCCCCGTCTTCGTCAGGTGCGCCTTCGCCCGCGAACTCTCCCGGGCTTGAGCCTCGCCCGATCCCGCCAGTAGAAGCGCCGTCACTACCGTCGTCGCGCCCAGGGCGCGCAGCCACATCGTCATCGGATTTCCTCCTCGCCGGACGGGATCGACGCAGTCTGCGCGCCCTCGCCCGGATTCAATCGTTGACCGAAAGCAACTCTGCTTCCCTAGAGAGCAAGAGCGGTGCCAGGTCGCCCGGAACGCAGGAGCGCTCCTGGCTCCAACGACTGCGGAAATGACTGGGGATATGCCCCAGCAGCGGGGCATATGGCGCAGGCTGCGCGAGCGTGCGGCGGCTAGAGGCTGGGTCGGCGTCGCGCGCGCACCGTCTCGAGCAGCGCGCCGACGAGCACGCTGGCGTACGCACCGACCAGGGGAGCATCGCCGAGCCTCGTATAGAGCGTCGCTCCGGCGGTCGGCACCACCGCTACGCGCAGCACCCCGGCGACGTTCATGGGCAGGCGCGCCTGCACGCGCCCCCAGGCGTCGATCGCCGCGGTGATGCCGGTATTGGTGGCTCTCAGCATCGGACGCCCGGTCTCGACCGCCCGAAAAATCGCCCCGACGAAGTGCTGCTCCATGGCGCCAGTCCCCCCGAACCAGGCGTCGTTGGAGAGATTCACCAGGAGCGTCGCACCGGCGCGGACCTGCGCGCGTGCGATCTCGGGGAATGCCACCTCGAAGCAGACCAACGGGCCGAGGACGGCGCCGCCGGCGTCGAGCACCGACGGCGCAGCGCCGGCCCCGGTGGTCGATCCTTCGATGCCGATCGCGCGCGCGATATCCGGCACATACTCGGCAAAGGGGAGCAGATGCACCTTGTCGTGGTGCCCGCGCATGATGCGCTCGGGGCCGAGCAGCGTCGCGCTGTTTCGAATCTCGCCGGCGGCTTCGATCACCGTCCGTGGAGCTCCCAGCAGCAGATACCGGGGAGAAGCGCCGAGCGGCTGAAGCGCGCCCTCGAGAACCGAGTCGTTTACCGGGAGCAGGAAGTTGATGGCGTTCTCGGGCCAGATCGCAAGATCGATCACGCGCGTGGTCTTCGTGAGGTCCACGAGTTGGCCCAGGGCATCAGCGATCCGCGACGGATCCCCCCGCCACGCGTTCGGGATGTTGCCTTGCACCAACAGCACGTCGAGCTCTCCGGGCGCGGGAGTCTCGTTCCCGGTTTCGGTGCGAACCGAGCCCGCCGCGGCCGCCCCGCCGCTGGCAGCGTGCGGCAGGGCCGCCATCGAGAGCGCGAAGCTCGCGGCGCAAAGGCCCCCAAGACCGAGCGCGACCCGACGATCACGCGCAGCGAAAAGGATCGCCGCGTTGATCGCGGCGAGCTGAAGCGACACGAGGTAGGCCCCGCCGAGGCGCGCGCCCTGGATGAGATCGGGACGCTCCGCCAATGCGTGACCGAGAAATAGCCACGGGAGGCCCGTCAGGAGCGTCGCCCGCACGATCTCGGCGCCGGCCCAGCAGACACAGATCCGTGTCCATGCCAGGAGCGCTCGTCCGCGAAACGGATCTCCTGCCGTACCGCTGAAGAGCATGAAGGAGCCGGCGCCGAAGACCTGACCGACGGCAATGCCGGCAAGGAGCGCGTACGTGGGGCGGAGACCAAAGTACGCGATGGCGCCAGCCGTTGCGGGCCAGAGCGTTGCGATCCCGGTCGCCACCGTCCCGGCGATCCAGCCGAGGCCCGCACGCGCCAGTACGCCGCGCCCGGCCATGGCAGCAAGCAAGGGCACGAGACAGAGCGCCGCCAGCGGCCAGGCGCCGAACCCCGGCTGGGCCAGCCCATAGAGCAGGCCCGTGGCGGTCGCCGCCAGCGCGGCCGCGAGGCCCGATCGAATGGGTTGCGCCTTCGGCATCCGGAGCACAGTGTAGGCAGATGCGCGCAGATTCGTTGGTCTCGGACCCGCCCCCTCGCAGGCGTGCGCCGCGCCGGATCGTGCTTCTCGCTCCCCTCCTGCTGCTGGCGCTGCCGCTCCTGGTCGCGGTCACGCTTGATAGCGCGCGATTGCTCTCGGATCCGTTCCCGGGCTTCCTGCTCTGGGACAACGGCAAGCTCGCATCATTCCATATGGACGCCTGGACCGGGCCGCGGGCGGGACTGCCGCTAAACGGTGGTCGGATCCTGGCCGTGGATGGCAGGCCCTTCGTGAGCGGCGCCGCGCTGTTGGCCCGAGTGGCCGACGAGCCCCTCGGGACAGCTTTTCTTTACCGCGTCGAGCAAGGTGGCGTCGCAAGCGACTTCGGCGTGCCGACGATGCAGCTCGATGCGAGCGGCTACGCCGGCACCTTCGGCAACTACCTGGCCAACGCCGCCGTGTTCTTTGCCCTCGCGATCCTCGCGATCGTGCTGCGCCCCGATCTTCCAGCCGCTCGGGCGCTGGCCATCGTGATGGGAATCCTCGGTCTCGTCTTGACGCTCGCGGTCGACTTCATCGCGAGCTACCGGTTCACGTTCCTGTACCCACTCGTCCAGGCCTTGATGCCCGCGGCGATCGCCAACTTCGCGCTCATCTTTCCGGTCGAGCGCGTCACGCCGCGGCGACGTGCGTGGATCGTGTTCGCGAGCGCGTTCATCACATTGCTCGTGGCCGTCTCGGAGATCCTGCTCTTCCATTCCGATCCCGTGGCCGTGGAGCGTCTGGATCGCACGGTCTACGTCCTCTTCAGCGTCATCTCGCTCGCGATGCTGGTGAGCCTCGGCGATGCGCTGTTCCGAGCGCGTTCGCCAGAGAGCCGTCTGCAGGCAGCCGTCGTCTTCGCGGGAGCGCTCGCGGCCTTCCTGCTGCCGGCGATCGCAATCCTGGTGTTCGTGCTGCTCGGATGGTCGTTCTCATTCACGTGGGTGACGGCCCTCTTCGCGTTCTTCCCGATCTCGGTTCTGTATGCCGTGGTGCGTCACGATCTTCTCGCTGCCGAGCGCTTCGTCCGCCTCACCGTCGGCTACGTCGTGGCAACCTCCGTCGTGGTGCTCGCCTATGCCGTCGGCATCGGCACCCTCGACCGGCTGCTCGCACAGGGCGCAGCGTCGAGCCCGGCCGCCAACTTCGTGCTGCTGCTGCTGCTCGCAGTCTCTTTCGATCCGCTGCGACGCTGGGTTCAGACCGCGGTCGACCGCGCGTTCTTCCGCTCCACCGTCGACGCGGCGAGCATCCTCGAGGAATCGAGCACCTCGCTGGCGCTGCTGCCGGACGCAGAGGCCGTCGCGCGCACCGTGGAGGATCTGCTGCAGCGGGCGCTCTCCCTGGAATGGGTCCTGCTCGATACGTCGGATGCTGTGCACTCCGATGCGGCAATCTCGGAGAGCGTATATTTTCGCGAGGAACGTCTCGGTGTGCTCGCCGGGGGCTCGAAGCGTTCGGGCGCGCCGTTCAGCGCCGCAGAACGCGATCTGGTTCGGGGCCTCGCCGCACAAACAGGCCTCGCCCTGCGAAACCTCGGATCGATCCAGGCGCTTCGCGAGGCCCAATCGGCGCTGTTGCGATCGGAGCGGCTCGCCGCGATCGGCGAGTTTGCGGGAGCCGTTGCGCATGGTATCCGCAATCCGCTGGCTGGCATCCGCGCCGCGATGCAGAACGCTCGGGAATGCTCGGGAGATCCGGCGATGGAGGAGTCGCTCTCCAGCGCCCTCTCGGAGGTAGATCGCCTCGAGCAGCGCATGCGATCGCTGCTCGACTTTTCTCGGCCATTCGAGCCGAAGACCAGCGTGGTCGACGTGCGTGCACTGATGGAGGCAGTGGCGCGGACGCTCCGAAGCCGGGCCGAGCGTCAGCAGGTAGAGATCCGCATTGAGGGCCCGGCGAGTGGCCCCCAGGTGCACACGGATCCGGACTTTCTGGAGGAGGTGCTGCTCGAGCTCGCCGGCAACGCGCTGCGCTACATGCCGACCGGGGGGACGCTCGGGTTCCAGGCGACCAGCAGCGGTGGCCCCACGACGCTTCGCATCTCCGATACCGGACCGGGAGTGCCCGCAGGCGTACGCGACCGGGTCTTCGAGCTCTTCTTCACGACGCGGGCCGACGGCACCGGGCTCGGGCTCGCAATGGTCAAAAAGGTCGTCGAGCGACAAGGCGGAAGTGTCGCGCTCGAGTCATCCGGTCCGTCGGGTACGGTGTTCCGAATCGATCTGCCGTGAACGCGGCCGCGATTCAGGGAATCGGGATCAGCTCGCCGAGGTGGGCGGAGACGACGGCGCTCTCCCGGTCGTAGGCGTAGTAGACGAAGTAGCGGGTCCGAGGCAGGAGCAGGCGTCGAACTCCCTGCGCCCCGCGAGGCTCGTAGAGCGCCCCGATTCCTGGGCCTGCGGCGACCAGTCGAAGCGCGCTCGCCAACTCGTCCGCAAACAGCCGAGGCGCACTTGGGCGGTTCCTCGTCCACCAGGCGTTCACCACCTCTGCTTGCACTGCCGACCGGCCGAAGAATCGAAGGTTCACCTGCTGTCGCGGAGCCGTGCCAGAACAACCGGTGCGTCGATGCCTTCTCCGCTACGCATGCCGGCGAGCCCCTCGTCGAGGGCTGCATGGAGCTCAGCGCGCTCATCTTCGTCGAGGTCGTCCACCGCTTCCGCCGCAGCAACGAGGTCGAGCACTGTTCCTTCGGGAAGATCCGTCGGCTCGTCGACGACGATCCGACCGTTCTTAACGCGTGCCTTTAGCGCTTGCATCGAGTGCAGAATAGCGCGCTCCTCCCGGGTGATCGAGGGCTCCATGGATCGCACGTGCATCAGGCAGATGGTGGGCCGGCGTCACCGAACGTTCACCCCGTGACGCGCGGACCGTGAGCGGTCCTGTCATTGGGGGCGCTCGAGCGCGGCGCGTGCGTCGCCGATGCGATTCAGGGAATCGGGATC